>DASTBN010000165.1:0-9083 GCA_035712045.1 Pseudonocardiaceae bacterium | reverse complement strand
ATCCAGATCCAGATCCAGATCCAGATCCAGATCCAGATCCAGATCCAGATCCAGATCCAGATCCAGATCCAGATCCAGATCCAGATCCAGATCCAGATCCAGATCCAGATCCTCCTGCGCCTCATCAAGGGCGATCTCGGTCAGTCTCCGCCAAAGGTCCGACGAGACAGCGGTGGTATTCTCCGTCTGCCTTCGCTCACTGAGAGCAAAAGCTGGATCCTCCGCTGGGGCGTCGTCGGCCAGTTCGTCAAGCTCAGCGGATTGTTGCGTGATCTGATCCGCAGGAACAGCAGCGCCCATCGCGGCGGCGAATCGGGATTTCGCCTCGTCGGAGGCCTGCGCGAGCGCGGTGTCTAGCACTTCTTGCATATAGGGCAGCGGGGTGATGTCCGCTTGCCGCGCTTCCCACTTGTTGATCGTTCGTGTGCCCACCCCGAAATGTGCGGCGAAATCCCGGACACTGAGCCGTAGCGCCTCACGCAGCAGCTTGACCTCTCGGCCGGTCCAGCGGTGAACAGTAATCACGGGCACCGTGCCCCTTCGGCGAGAAACATCGAAGACAGCGTAGTACGGCCGCGCTGTGCACCAGGGGCGCGCCGTCAGGGCACCAGCAGATCGTTCCCCGCCAGACCTGCTGCGGCCAGGCTTCCCATGAGGCCCCGGGGCCGGGATGTTCGAGCCATTGGACGTGGTACTGCCGGTTCCCCATGGGCGCCAGCCATCCTCGGCAGGAATGCCTGACCGGCAGCATTGCCCCCACCCACTCATCTGGTGGCTCGGCCCGGCCCTGGGCGCCAACCAGCAGGCAACGACGTGGCAATTTCGTGGCAACGACATTCTGCGAGGGACAGGTGACACAGTCGTGATCCGGGACGACCGGGAGCTGCTGGCCGAGCTGGCTGAGCTTGATTGGAAATCATGAGCCACATGTGGGAGATGCGGTCCCGATTATGTGCGGAAAAGCTTGAGAGGCTGGCTGAATGGCTTATCGGCGATGCGCCGAAGTCGGCGGCAGAACTTGAGGAGCACACGGTTCTGCTCTTGATCGTCTCCATCACGCTGCTGCGCCAGCACCAGGTCAACAAACGTGGGCGGTGTCAGTTTTGTGACCGGACGCGGTCGATTTGCCGAGCGTGGCGCAGTCGGCGGCGACGCACTGTTCATCAGGCATTGAATTTTGGGATTTACCAGGGTCTCGACGTGGTGTGGTGGTGTGTTCTTGAAAACCTGGGGCGGCAGTGAGGCCTCCCAGACGTGCGGGCATGGATGACGGGAAGGGCAACCGAAGGTGATGGTAAAGCCGAACACGTGGTCGTCGAGTGATGGTGTTCAGTTGTTTCGCTGAACGTCGGAGAGCAGGCGCTCGAAATCAGGACCGTCGAACTCGGCGACGGCGCGCTCGTACTTTTCCATTCCCCAGGACCAGAAATCGAAGTCCATGGTGCTGGCGCCGTGCTGGATGGAGGCCCACAGTGTCCAGCCGTATTTCGACATCAGCCCGAACAGCCGGGCTTTGGCGATCTTGTCGTGTGACCTCCGACCGTAGTACTGCCCGACCAGCTCGTCCAGGGCCTCCAGCGGCAGACTGGCCTCGCTCCAGATGTTGCCCAGCTCGAAGCAGGGGTCGTTGTTCCCGGAGTACTCGTAGTCGATGATCCAGACCTGGGTGCCGTCGTCGATCAGGTTCGCGGGCAGCAGATCGTTGTGGCAGGGCACGGTGGGCGTGCGGCGCACCGCGAGTGCCCGCTCGACGCGCTCGGCTGCGGGCGTGAAATCCAGGTAGCGTGCCGGGAGCCGGAACCCGTGCTCGCGCACGATCGCCAGATAGCGCCGCTGAATGGCGAACATGTCGAAGTCGGCGGTGAACCGGGGACCGGTGTGCAGCGCGTGGCAGGCCCTCGCGATCCGGCCCAGGATCGCGGGATCGGCCAGGTCGGAGCTGGTCAGGGTGCGACCTGGCAGGAAGCCCACCACCAGCACGCCCTCACCCGGGAGGTACTCCAGCACCGGGGCGCCGACCCCGCAGCTGGCCGCCGCGCGGGAGTTGGCGTGCTCGTTGTCCCGGTCGATGGCCAGCAGGCTGGTCGCGTCAGCGGAGAGCCGCACGACCACCGCGCCGTCGGGGGTGGTCACCTTCAGGTTGCGGTTGGTCAGCCCGCCGGGGAGTTCCTCAACGGTCCGGGGCTGGCGCGCCGTGCACGGCATCCGATCCAACAGAGCCGCCAACTCCCGCATCGCGTTCTCCTTGTCTCGGTGCTTCTCGGCACCGAAGATGTCGCTGAGCTCGACGTCAGAGCTGCCGATCTCGCAAGAGACCTTGTTAGAAGTACCTATCTGAGGGACTGTGCAAGTCGTGTGCTGCTGGGCGGTTCCAGTAGTCCGTTGTGGGTTGTTCGCCCAAGTCACACCAGCTATGGGAATCGCCGCTGGGCGCGTACTACGCCGCTGGTACGTGAACGATCTCCTCAGCTTTTCCGAAGTAACTTCTGCATAAGCGCACTGTCCGCCCAGCCGTCAAATGCAGCGTGAATCTCCTCGATTGTAAAATTCTCTCTAATGAACTCCCTCAGCGCCCGATGCGCACTATCGAAAGATTTTGTAAAAACGTGTAAAATGACGCGCGACTCGGCTATAAGGACGGATCGATCCACCGTAAAAGCTGGGTCAAATTCGGCTTCGGTGCACTTATACTCTAATAGAGTGAAATTTCCAACGATCGGCCGCACTGCGGGAGCGAAGATTTCAAGCGCTGGATCAAGATGCTTGACTGCGCGAACTAGTTTATTCACATGCCGATCCCAATTTTTTCGACTTTTGTCGCTGTAGCTGTGACAGAATTCCTCATATGCCGCCATGCTGTCCGACATGGCCCGGTATAGAGTGGTTATATCCTTCACTAACTGCCGACGAGGAGACTGGCGTTCACTCCAGCGACGCTCAAGGATCTCCGCTATCACTTCCCACATGGCCGTCCTAATCATTGGCGCCAAGGCATCCGAAGGCCGCACTGGCTGGCGAGAGCCAGTGCTCGAGCGGGCTCACATCCGGGCAATATACTCGATATCCTTGCGACCATACCTCACATTGCAGCCCTAGTTTCCCGCCACCAGTGAGCCATAGCACAGGTGACTTCGAAAACGGAGCGTGGTTTGGAGGCAAACTATTACATGCTCGCAATGGCGGAAATAATTGCGCCGAGCGCAGCGACTGCGACAAGAATCGCAATTAATATCTGGAGTGCGGTAAATGCTACCCAAACAAGTGAACCAGTCACGACAAGACCGACAATGACTAAAACCACGGCTTTTTCGGGCTCATCATTCATTGGGACCTGCCGCTCCAGTCTCGAAGGTGCTGAGAATTGTGACCGGCTTACTATAGTGTTGATTAGGGCGAATGGCCAGTCATCGATTCGACCGTGAGACCACGGTACTTCTGGTGGTCATTCGAGTCAATACTCTGTACGGGGTAGCCAAAGTTCTGCGGCTATCACCTTTGGTCTGCTTGCAGAGTTAGGCGTGCCGAGGAGTGGCTGGGCACCATTGCTACATGACTGCTTCTTGCGGCCGGAGGCCGTCGCGCCATCTCGTCGACAGTGAGATGGGACGTGGGCGGCACCGCTCGTTAGAGGTGTGACCCTCCGGCGGCGACCGAGTTCACCACCTGCAGCTTGTTGGAGAACCCTCATCGTGTCGGCCACGCGCTGCGCCGCGAATTCGATGGGGTCCGCTCAGCGCGGCGGGGCGCTTTCCGCGTTCTGTATGAGCGCGACGACGCGATTCATCTGGTCACCGTGCTCCGCGTCGAGCACCGCCGACGTCTACCGCCCGCGCTGATACGGATTCCGCGCGGTCGCCACCGGTGTTAGCGTCAGGTGTGGCCCTGCCCGCGTCGGCGCGAGTCGTGGTGATCGGCGGCGGGGTGGGCGGGGCCAGCGTCGCCTACCACCTGACCGCGCGCGGCGAGCGGGATGTGCTGATCCTGGAGCGCGCGGAGCTGACCAGCGGGTCCACCTTCCACTCCGCCGGGCTGGTCGGCCAGCTGCGCGCCGATCCGGCGCTGACCCGGATGAACACCTACTCGGTGGAGCTCTACCGGCGGCTGGAACGTACTGAGCACGCCCCGGGCTGGGTCGAATGCGGGGGCATCCGGCTGGCGTCCTCCCCCGCCCGGCTAGAGGAGATCCGCCGCCAGCTCGGCTGGGCCCGCCACGCCGGGCTGGAGCTGGACGAGATCTCCGCCGCGCAAGCCCAGGAGCTGTTCCCGCTGATCGACACCGAGGGCGTGCTGGGCGCGGCGTGGTCCCCGACCGATGGATACGTCGACCCGGCCCGGCTGTGCTACGCGCTCGCGGCCCTGGCCCGGGCCGGCGGGGCGGTGATCCACCAGCGCACCCGGGTTCTGGGCATTGACGTCAAGCGGGGCCGGGTGCGCCGGGTCCAGACGGACCGGGGAGACGTGGAGTGCGAGATCGTAGTCAACTGCGGCGGGATGTTCGCCGCCGAGATCGCCCGGCTGGTGGGGGTGCGGGTGCCGGTGGTGCCGATGGCGCACCAGTACGTCGTCACCCAGCCGTTCCTGGCCGGAGCCGGCCTCGCGGCGCCGCTGCCGACGCTGCGCGATCCGGACCTGCTCGTCTACTACCGCCAGGATGTTGACGGCCTCGTCACGGGTGGCTACGAGCGGTGCGGCGCGCCCTGGATGGTGAGTGCCAGCGCGCCGGATTCGGTGCCTGGTGACTTCAACGGGCGGCTGCTCGCGCCGGACTGGGAACGTTTCGCTCAGATCGCGGACAACGCCCGTCTCCGGGTCCCCGCTCTGGCGAACGCGGGAATCCGGACGCTGATCAACGGACCCGAGGCGTTCACCCCGGACAACGAATTCTGCCTCGGGGAGAGCGAGATCGGCGGGTTCTTCGTCGCGGCTGGATTCTGCGCGCACGGCATCGCCGGGGCCGGCGGGGTCGGGCAGGTCATGGCTCACTGGATCTTGGACGGAGAACCGGGTGAGGACCTGTGGCACATGGATATCCGCCGGTTCGGCCCGCACCACCGCTCGCCGTCCTACACCCTGGCCCGTACGGTCGAGCGCTACGAGAGCTATTACGACATCCGCTACCCGCACCAGCAGCCGGTCTCCGGCCGTCCGCTGCGGATCTCACCGGTCTACGCCTGGCACGCCGCGCATGGCGCGGTGTTCGCGGAGAAAGCCGGCTGGGAGCGGGTTGACTACTACTCCCCGAACGCCGCCGCCGGCGATGAGGCGCTGCGTCCGGAAGGCTGGGCAGGCCGGTCCTGGTCACCGGCGATCGGCGCGGAACACCACGCCACCCGGAACGCGGCCGGGCTGTTCGACGAGAGCTCCTTCGCCAAGATCTCGGTCAGCGGCGCGGACGCGGCCCCATTCCTGGAGCACGTCTTCGCCAACCGCGTCGCCCGGGGACCGGGAACGATCACCTACACCCAGGCACTGAACTCCCGAGGCGGGATCGAATGCGACCTCACCGTCTCCCACCTCGATGACCAGGAATTTCTGATCGTCACCGGGACGGCGTTCGGCGAGCACGACCTGAGCTGGCTGCGTCACCACGCCCGCCGCACTGAGGCCGATGTCTGTCTGGCCGAGGTCACTGGGCAGTACGCCTGCTTCGCGTTATGGGGCCCCAGAGCCCGTGACGTGCTCACCCCGCTGACCCCGCAGGAGCTGTCCAACCAGTGCTTCCCTTGCCTGACCACCCAGGAGATCACCGTTGGTGACGTGCCGGTGCGCGCCGCGCGAGTGGGATTCGCCGGTGAGCTCGGCTGGGAGCTGTACTGCTCCGCCGAGTACGGGATGGCGCTGTGGCGCACGGTATGGGAGGCCGGTCAGCCACACGGGCTGGTGGCGGGCGGCTACCGGGCCATCGACAGCCTCCGGCTGGAGAAGGGCTACCGGGTCTGGGGGGCCGACATCGGCCCGCGGACCACCCCCGATGAGGCCGGGCTGGGCTGGTGTCTCCGGATGGACAAGCCCGGCGGATTCCTCGGCCGGGACGCGGTGCTCGCCGCCCGGCAACGAGGCCTCACCCGCCGTTTGTGCTGCCTCACCCTGGACGACCCACGCATGATCGCACTCGGTGGCGAGCCGGTGTTCCTCGGCGACGCGGTGGCCGGCCGGGTCACCTCCGGCGGCTACGGCTACACCGTGGGCCGCTCGATCTGTTACGCCTACCTGCCGGCGCCGGCCGCGAGGGCCGGTACTCCGGTGACGGTCGAGATCGCCGCCCAGCGCGTCGATGGGGCCGTCGGAACGGACTGTTTATACGATTCCCAGGGCGCCCGTATCCGGGCCGAGGGCTGAGGCGCTGCCCGCGCCGGGCAGGCGTCCACCAGTTGGTTCGGGTGGGCGGCCCTGGCGCTCGGCGAGTCGTTCCCGCTTGGCTGCCGACAGCTCCGGCGACACCCAGTGCGTGCGATACGCGCGCTCAATCTCGGTCGCTCCACTGACACTGAAGCGCAGCGGCCTGCGGCCACGACTCCGGGCGACATAGCCGGTTTCGCTTGACGTACCGCCGCTCCGCCAAGGCTGCCTCGGCTGCCCGCACGACACGGTGCTCGAGCGCCGCGCCACCCATGCTTCCCCTCCCGCGTGTCGCGCTACGGCTCAGTGCGGGAGAAAATTCTTCACGTACTCCGTGCCGAGGTTGTACCCGACGGTGAGCGCGACCACCAGCGCCATCAGCAACGCGAACGCCAACGCCCAGCGCATCGTGATCAGTCCTCTCTGGATAGTGAGATCATCGCACTGAGGGGTGCCCAGGGTTACGGCGCGAGCAGGTGAGGCTGGACGCGCACCAGTAGCGCACCTGGCTCAACCCGCATCCGCAGGGCCCGTACCGGGCCCACCGGGTCGCCATCGAGCTGGGCAGGCTGCGGCGCCTCCGTGCTGAGGATCACGATACGGCCTTGCCAGTGCTGCACGATCCGGTGGCCACGGCGGCGGCGGGTGAGCACCCGGGCGGTCACCGCCAGCCATCCGAAGATGCTCCTCGGCCCGATCGACACGACATCGAGCAACCCATCGTCCACCTTGGCCGCGGGCAGCAACACCAGCCCGCCGAGAAGCCTGCCGCAGTTGCCCACCACCACCGTGCGGACGTGACGGGGCAGCTCAGAGCGGCCATCCACAGCGAGAGTGATCGGCGCCCTGGGAGCGCTCAGCTCGCGCAGCCCGGAAACGACGTACGCCAGCGGGCCCAGCCGGGCCTTCAACTGGTGCGGCGCGCCGATCATGATCGCCGCATCGAACCCCATCCCGGCCATCACCAGGAACGCTTTCTCCTCGGCGCCCTCGTCGACGAGTACCCAGCCGACGTCAATGGCCCGGCTGGCCCCGGACAGCGCGATCCGGGTGGCCTGGGCCGGGTTGTTCAGCGAGATCGCGAGATTGCGGGCGAGCAGGTTGGCGGTACCCATGGGCAGCAGGCCCATGGCGGTTCCGGAGCCGGCCAAGACCTGCGCGACATTACGCACGGTGCCGTCCCCGCCGCAGGCGAGCACCACGTCCGCGCCCGCGGCCAGTGCTGCCCGGGCTTGACCGCCACCGGGGTCCTCGATGGTGGTCGGCAGCCACAGCGGCGGTGCCCAGCCCGATTCCGCGCACACTCCGGCGATCGTGGTGCGCAGCGCCGCCAGATCCCTGACGTTGCTGGGGTTGATCACTACCGCTGCCAGGGGAGGATTCGAGTCGGCGGCAGGTCCGGGGTCCACAACCGCTGATGTTCCCCCACCGGTTCGCGCACACCTATCCCGGGCAGAGAATGTCACTTCGCGAACACGGAGAGGTGCTCAGCGGTTTCGCCACCAGCTGCTCGTCGCGTGTGATCGCGCTGACGCGAGGAGCGGCGCGACGCGCGGAACTCCGTCGGGCTGACCCCCTGGACTCGCTTGAATGCCGTGCTCAGCGCGAACGGGGTGCTGTAACCGACCTGCCTGGCCACCGCGCCCACCGTGGCGTCCAGCTCGCGGAGCAGGTCGGCGGCCAGCGCCACTCGCCATCCGGTGAGGAAGGTCATCGGTGGTTCCCCGACAAGCCGGGTGAACCGCCGGGAAAGGCCGGCTCGGGACACCCCCACGGCGGTGGCCAGCTCGATCACGGTCCACGGGTGCGCCGGGTTGTGATGCAGCAGCCGCAGCGCCCGGCCCACCACCGGATCGGCGTAGGCGGAGTACCAGGCCGGGGGCGCGGTGTCTGGGCGGGCGAACCAGGCCCGCAGCCCCGTGATCAGCAGCAGGTCGAGCAGCCGGTCCAGCACGGCCTCCTGCCCCGGCTCGTCCTTGACGATCTCCTCGCCGAGCAGCGGGACCAGCGGTGAGCTCCACTCCCGCGCACGCAGCACCAGCACCGGGGGCAGCGCGCGCAGCAGCCGCCGGCTGACCTCGCCCTCCAGCGGGTAGGTGCCAGTCAGCATGACCGTGCTGCCGTCCGGGCTGTTGCCCCAGCTGCGCACTCCCCGATCCATCCGCTGGGCCAGCTCGACGCCGCCGGGGGTGGTGCACCGCTGCCCAGGATGGATGATCGCCTGCGGCGGCGTGGCCGGGTCGTCGGCGATGGTATAGGGCTCAGGTCCCCGGTTGATCACGATGTCCCCGGCGTCCAGCCGGACCGCGTCCTTGCGCTCGGGTATCACCCAGGCGTGCCCCTTGACCATCGCGGTCAGGCATAGCGGTGCCTGGTCCTGGATCCGGATCGACCACGGCGGCTCCATCACGCAGCGCAGCAGGAACGCGCCCCGGGCCCTTGGCCCATCCAGCAATCCCGCCAGCTCATCCACACCAGCGAGAGTAGACGAACGAACATGCCTTGGAGCCTCTCAACGATGGTTCGTCTCAGCTGGCGGCGGTTGACTCAGCACCATGACAATCCAGCAACTGATCCTCGTCACCAGCCGTCCCATCAGCTATCTCCAGAACACCGTGTCATGTGGGACCTGATTCGCGGCCCTAGCGTGCTGCTCGCGGCCATCGCTTCTGGCCTGCAGGCCGGCCTGTACTACAGCTTCTCCTGCGCGGTGATACCCGGACTGCGGACCGGCGACGCCCGCA
>DASTBN010000164.1:0-2739 GCA_035712045.1 Pseudonocardiaceae bacterium | reverse complement strand
CCGAGCAGGCGGTGCGGAGTACTAAACGGGACATCCAGACGGTGAAGGAGAGCGTGCACCGATGACCGGCAATGAGCGGCAACGACTTCAGGAAGGGCAGCTCCAGGAGGAGATCGCGGAGCTGCGTGGCGAGCTCGGTGAGACGGTGGAAGCTTTGGTGCACAAAGCCGACCTACCGACCCGGGCTAAAGAGCGCGGCGCCGAACTGGCTGAACAGGCCGTCGACCGGGGCGTCGAGCTGCACCAGCAAGTGGTCGAACGCGGCAATGAGTGGCGCGACCGGGCCATTGGCGTTGCCGAACGCGCCCGCGCGGCGCGGCCCCAGACGCTGGCCGAGGCGCCAGCATCGAGGTCGAGGTGGACGATGCTAGCCCTCGCTGGCCTCGCCCTAGTCGCCATGACGGTCATCATTCGACGGGTTCGCGCTTCGTAAACCAGAGAAAACACAGATAAAGCGAATGTCGCCCCGCTCAGCTATGGAGCGGGGCGACATTCGGGCGTTTGGCGCGCGGCTAGCGCTTAGCCGCCCTGATCGCCGACCACCATGCCCGGGCTCTCCGGATCGGTAGTCTTCGGTTCACCGCCAACGCCGATATCCGTCTGGTCAGCTCGGTGCGCCTCTTCTGAGCGCCCGTACATCCGCTCGTTCCCCTGCTTGCTCTTCGACACCCCAGAGAGGGGTCCCTCCGGGTTGGGGTCAGTCGAGGTGAGACCTTCACGTTCGGCTTGTGAGACCTCGCGAGGACCAGCCATCGAGCCCTGGCCCGCTTGCGGCTCGCCACTCGGGCCTTCCGTCTGGCGCCCTTCGTAGGGAGGAACGAGACCACCGGGTTCTTGCTTGCCCCCCGTGTAGGCGTTCGGCTCACCCGGAAGCGGTGCTTTCGCCGGGTGGATCTCCTCACCCATCACTTACTCCTTCTCCTCGATTTCGGCGCGACATGGGGTCACAAGATGACTTCGCCGTGACCACCGAAATATCCTCGAAACATCGCGCTAATGTGGGACTACCCGATGCGTGGCGGCGATAAACGTCATCACGTTTCTTTGCTGACGGCCCTCCACGGTCCTCACGCGGCGGGGTGAAGCAGGACTTTGGTCCAGCCCTCGGCCCGCTTGTCGAACTGGTCGTAGGCATGGGGAGCCTGATCCAGCGAAAGCTCGTGGGAGACGATGATCGACGGTGTTGCCCGGCCCCGGATGATCAGGTCCCGGAGCTGACGGTTGTAACGTTTCACCGGGCACTGGCCCTGGCCCATGCTTGTAGACGCCGACCACGCCCAGCCGCCCGGTGGCCTGGACGACCTCAACCAGCTTGTCCAGCACCATCTCGGGGTGCTCCTGCCCGGCCGGGTCGTGCGCCTGGTAGCCGACGGCCTCCACCCCGCAGTCCACCCCGAAGCCATCGGTGCACTCCCTGGTTACCTCAGCGGGGTCGGCGTCGGCGAAGTTGATGGCCATCGCACCGAAGCGCTCGGCCAGCGCCAGCCGGTCGGTCTCCTTGTCGACCACGAACACCTGCGATGCGCCCCGCAGCATCGCGCTGTGCGCGGCCATCAGCCCGACCGGGCCGGCACCGAAGATCGCCACAGTGTCCCCGGGGCCGACCTGGGCCAGCTCGGTGCCGTGATACCCGGTGGGAAAGATGTCGGAGAGCAGGGTGAAGTCGTTCTCGTGCTCGGTGCCAGCCGGGAGCGCGAGCAGGTTGAAATCGGCCCACGGCACCCGCAGGTACTCCGCCTGCCCGCCCCAGTACGGGCCCATCATCGGGCAGCCGTATCCGGCGGTCGGCCGGCCACTGGGGTTGGCCCGCAGGCAGGCGCAGGTCCACCCGGCGTCGCAGTTGCGGCAGGTGCCGCAGGCGATGTTGAACGGCACCGACGCCAGGGGCCGGTGTATGCGCCGCCGACGGGCTCTACGGTGCCAGCAATATCTTGATCGCGCCGTCCCGTTTGGTTTTAAAAATGTGATATCCCAACGGGGCGTCCGCCAAGGACAAGCGGTGGGTCGCGAAACCTTCCACGCCGAGAGGGTCATCGTCGGTCAGTAACGGCAGGATGTCGGGAACCCAGCGTTTGACGTTGGCTTGGCCCATCCGCAGTTGGATCTGTTTATCGAAGAGGGTCATCATGGGCAGTGGGTCGGTCATGCCGCCGTACACGCCGACGATTGAGATCGTCCCGCCGCGCCGGACGATGTCGATGGCCGCGTGCAGGGCCGCGAGCCGGTCCAGGCCCGCGGTGCGCATCAGGGTGGCGGCCACCGAGCCGGGTAGCAGCGCGGTGAGGTGATGGGCGGCCTTGGCGACGGGTGCGCCGTGGGCCTCCATGCCGACCGCGTCGATGACGGAGTCCGGTCCTCGGCCCTGAGTCAGCTCGCGGATCGCACCGGGGATCTCCGCGCTCTCGCGGAGATCGAGCGCCGTCACCCCGCGATGAGCTGCCCGCTTCAGCCGCTCCGGAACGAGGTCCACGCCGATCACCTGTCCCGCGCCGCGCTGCTGCGCGATCCGGCAGGCCATGTCACCGATCGGTCCCAGGCCGAGCACGACGACGCTGCCCCCTGGCGGGATCTGCGCGTAGTCGACGGCCTGCCAGGCGGTGGGCAGGACATCGGAGAGGTAGACGAAGCGCTCATCAGGCGGGCCGTGCGGAACTTTGATCGGCAGCGTGTTCGCGAACGGCACCCGCAGGTACTCGGCCTGCGCGCCGGGGACCTGGCCGTAGAGCTTGGTGTAACCGA
>DASTBN010000163.1:0-2624 GCA_035712045.1 Pseudonocardiaceae bacterium | reverse complement strand
TGGCGGGCGGCCCCTACCGCAATCGTGGGATGCTCTTCTACCTTGCCGTGGGGAGGTGTGGTGGCCAGGGTATTCGTCAGTCATGCCAGCAAAGACGCTGAGTGCGCCGGTTGGCTGCATGAGTGGCTGGTGAGCGAGGATCACGAGGTGTTTTTGGATCGGGATCCTTGTGATGGGATTGCGATAGGTGGGGAGTGGGAGCGGCGGCTGCATGAGCGGCTGCGCTGGGCGGATGCGGTGGTGTGTGTAATCACCTCCGCCTATCTGGAATCGGTGTGGTGTGCGGCCGAGGTCAGTTTTGCCTTGTCGCGGGGCAGTCGGGTATTACCGGTGCTCGCTGAGCCGGGAGTCGTGCACCCGCTGTTGACGTCCATCCAGCATGCTGACCTGACTATCGATTCTCCCCTGGCGCGTGCGGCGCTGGCGGAGGAGTTGCGTCGGCTGGATGCCGTGGGGGGCTGGGGGTGGCCCGATGACCAGTCGCCGTTTCCGGGACTACGTCCATTAGAGGTCAAGGACCATCGGGTGTTTTTCGGTCGCGGTGGTGAGGTGGAGCAGCTGGCTGGGGTGGTGCGGTCTCCGGCTGAGCGTGTCGAGGGGGCAGTATTGCTGGTAGTGGGTCCCTCGGGGTGTGGCAAGTCCTCGCTAGTGCGGGCCGGGTTACTGCATGTGATGGCTAACGCGGATTTCCGCGTAGCTGATTCACCGCAACCTGGTCGGCCGGGTGGGTCGGTGTTGACCTGGTGAGATGTTCGTGCCACGGGGTCGGTGAGGCGCGCAAAGTTGTCCCGGTCTTGCTGATGAGTCACACAGATGGTATTCGTTATCATGTCGTGATCGGCTAGGAGAGATGCGGACGCCGAGTCCGTTGACCAGGCAAGATCCCGAAATTGCGGTCCGGGTTGATCGGCTTCGATCGCTGTGAGGGTCCACCACTGTCAGGCATTCGGCTGGTAGAACCGCGCTATGGCAGCCGGATCACCACAACATGGCGGGGCGCAGTGGTTCACTGCGCCGGATCAGGTCAACCACCGCCGCTACGAGGCGCTGCGCGCGTTCTTCGTCGAGGGGCTGACGTATGCGCAGGCCGGGGAACGCGTCGGCTACACCCGCTGGGCGATGGTGAAGCTGGTGCGCGAGTATCGGGCCGGCAAGCTGGAGTTGTTCGCCCGGCCCCGCAAGCCCGGCCCACCGCCCGGGGTAGCTCCGGCCAAGGACCGGGCCCGCGCCCGGGTGATCGAGCTACGCCGGGCTGGATTATCCACCTACGAGATCTCCGCCCAGCTGAGTGTGGAGGGCAGGCCGCTGAACCGCACCAGCGTGGCCGAGATCCTCACCGAGGAAGGGTTCGGGCGGCTGCTGCGCCACCCCGATCCGGTGGCGAGCACATCGCCGACCACGCCCGGGCGCGACACTGGCCTGCCCCGCACCGCGAAGCTGGACTTCGCGACCTGGCCGGCCACGGTGGAGACCGGTAAGGCCGGGTTGTTACTGCTGGTGCCCGATCTGATCGAGCTCGACCTGCCCGCCCTGGTCACTCAGGCCGGCTATCCCGGTACCCGTGTCGTTCCCGCCGTGTCCTGGTTGTTGTCACTGCTGGCGCTGAAGCTGACCCGGACCCGACGGGTGTCCCACGTCGATGACCTGTTGCTCGCCGACCCGGCCGCGTCCCTGTTCGCCGGCCTGGCCACCCTGCCGAAAAAGTCCGCGCTGACCGAGTACTCCTACCGCACCAGCCACGAGCACCAGCGCAGCTTCCTGGCCGCCCTGGACACCACAATGATCAAAGGGGGCCTCGCCACCGGCGAGCAGGCGATCTTCGACCTGGACTTCCACGCCGTCATGCACTGGGGCAAC
Source organism: Pseudonocardiaceae bacterium (assembly GCA_035712045.1). Classification (GTDB taxonomy): domain Bacteria; phylum Actinomycetota; class Actinomycetes; order Mycobacteriales; family Pseudonocardiaceae. Next base: position 767 of record DASTBN010000163.1, on the reverse strand, counting down.
GACCCGGTACTGGAGAAGCACTACGTGCCCACCCGCTCCCAGCGCGCCCGGTCGGTATTGACCTTCTTCGCCCAAGACACCGGCACCCACAACCTCGTCTACGCCAACGCCGACCTCGCCAAAACCACCCAGGCCCGCGAGGTGATCGCGTTCTGCGACCATTGGAAACGCGTCTCCGGCAGCGACCCCCGCATGCTGATCATGGATCAGAAGGTTACCACCCAGCCCGTGCTCGGCGAGCTCGACGCACGCGGGGTCAAATTCCTCACCCTGCGAATGCGCTCACCAGCGCTGGTCAAACAGATCAATACCCTCACCAGCGCAGACTTCAAGACCCTCACCCTGGACCGATCCGGCCGGTTCAACCGGCCCAAAGTGCACGAGGCTACCGGCGTGCGCCTGACCAGCTATCCCGGCACCGTACGCCAACTCACCGTCACCGGACTCGGCCGCGACGCGCCCACCGTCATCATCACCAACGACCACGACCTGCCCACTAAGGCACTGATCGAGCACTACGCCCGGCGGATGACCATCGAGCAACGCCTCGCCGAGATCATCCAAGCCTTCCACGCCGACGCGCTGTCCTCGACGGTCAACCTCAACGTCGACCTCGACATCATGCTCTGCGTGCTGGCCCAAGCCCTCATCGCCGCGCTCCGCGCACGACTGCCCGGATACGCCCACGTCACCCCCGACGTCCTGCAACGCCGCTTCCTCGAAACCCCCGGCCAGATCACCACCACTCACGACGCCATCACCGTCCG
>DASTBN010000162.1:0-2101 GCA_035712045.1 Pseudonocardiaceae bacterium | reverse complement strand
GCCTTCTGCACCGACCCGAACACCGGGCACCGCCTGCGCTACGTGTCGTTCAAGCTGAACCCGCACGCCGTGCCCGACCTGCCGGCGCCGCGGCCGGCTTACGAGATCTTCGTCTACTCCCCGCGGGTGGAGGGGGTGCATCTGCGCTTCGGCCCCGTCGCCCGAGGGGGATTGCGCTGGTCGGACCGCCGCGAGGACTTCCGCACCGAGGCGCTGGGGCTGGTCAAGGCGCAGGCGGTGAAGAACGCCGTGATCGTTCCGGTGGGCGCCAAGGGCGCATTCGTGGTCAAGCGCCCACCCACCCCCACCGGGGAGGCCAGCGGGGACCGGGAGGCGATCCAGGCCGAAGCGATCGCCTGCTACCGGATGTTCGTCTCCGGATTGCTTGACCTCACCGACAACCTCATCAACGGCACGAACCGGCACCCCGGCCAGGTGGTCTGCCACGACGGCGAAGACAGCTACCTCGTGGTCGCCGCTGACAAGGGCACCGCGACATTCTCCGACATCGCCAACGACATCGCCGCGTCCTACCACTTCTGGCTCGGTGACGCGTTCGCCTCCGGGGGCTCGTCGGGCTATGACCACAAGGCCATGGGGATTACCGCCCGGGGGGTGTGGGAAAGCGTCAAGCGGCACTTCCGCGAGCTCGGTGTCGATACCCAGGAGCGGGATTTCACGGTGATCGGGATCGGGGACTGCTCTGGTGACGTGTTCGGCAACGGGATGCTGTGCTCGGAGCACATTACGCTGCTCGCGGCATTCGATCACCGGCATGTCTTCGTCGACCCCGATCCGGACCCGGTCAGCTCTTACGCCGAGCGCCGCCGCCTGTTCACGCTGCCCCGCTCATCCTGGGATGACTATGACCGTTCACTGATCAGCCCCGGCGGGGGAGTGTGGCCCCGCACCGCGAAACGGGTCCCCGTCAGCGCGCCGATGCGCAGGGCGCTGGGCATCGCCGAGGGCGTCACCGAGATGTCCGGCGTGGAGCTCATCCGGGCGGTCCTGCTCTGCCCGGCGCAGTTGCTGTTCAACGGGGGGATCGGCACCTACGTCAAGGCCAGCACCGAGACCCACGCCGAGGTGGGTGACAAAGCCAACGACGCGGTCCGGGTTAACGCTAACCAATTGCGGGTCACAGTGATCGCGGAAGGCGGCAACCTGGGCGTGACCCAGCGCGGGCGGATCGAGTTCGCCCGCACCGGTGGCAAGCTCAACACCGATGCCATCGACAACTCCGCCGGGGTGGACTGCTCCGACCATGAGGTCAACATCAAAATCCTGGTCGACCGGCTGGTCGCTGACGGGGCGCTGAGCGCCGCGCAGCGCCGCACACTGCTGGCCGAGATGACCGACGAGGTCGCCGCCCTGGTGCTCGCGCATAACACTGACCAGAACACCCAGCTAGGCCTGAGCCGCTGCCACGCCGTCTCGATGGCGCCCGTGCACGCCCGGCTGGTGACCCATCTCGAGCAGCGCCACGGGCTGGACCGGGAGCTGGCGGTCCTGCCCACCCCCGCGCGGTTCCAGGCGCGGGAGTCCGGGGGAGAGGGGCTCAGCTCACCCGAGCTATCCACCTTGATGGCGCATGTCAAGCTCGGGCTGACGGAGGACGTGCGGGCCAGCGACCTGCCCGACGAGCAGGTGTTCCGCGACCGGCTCCCCGGGTACTTCCCGGTGCCGCTGCGAGAGCGCTTCGCCGCGGCGATCCGGGACCATCCGCTGGGGCGCGAGATCACCACCACAGTGCTGGTCAACGACATGGTCGACCACGGCGGGATGACATATGCCTACCGGCTGGCCGAGGAGCTGTCAGCCTCAGCCCCGGACGCGGTGCGGGCCTACTGTGTGGCCAGCGCGGTATTCGACCTGCCGGTGAGCTGGCACGCGATCGCTAAGCTGGGTAACGCGGTGCCGGTCCCGGTGGCCGATGCCATGATGCTGGCCCTGCGCCGGCTGCTGGACCGCGCTAGCCGGTGGCTGCTGCTCAACCGGCCGCAGCCGCTCGCGGTCGATGCCGAGATCAACCGGTTCCGCCCGATCGTGCGGGTGCTGGCACCGCGGGTGCCGCAGTGGCTGGCTGGCCGGGAAGCGGACG
>DASTBN010000161.1:0-4119 GCA_035712045.1 Pseudonocardiaceae bacterium | reverse complement strand
GAGAGTAACGGATGTCGATATGAACCTGCCAATCTATGATCGTGAAGTCGGCTGGCCCGATCAGGCTGGTGGCGCGGCCGCCAGCGTGGCCTTGCGGGACGCCCAGCCGATTCTCGAGCGGCGGGCCGACAGCGTCTGGGCTCGTGTCGAAAAGCGGCGGGACGAGATCTGCGACGCTTTCCGCGAGGCCTGTGAGGGTTTGGGTTTCGACGCGCTGGTGATCAAATCGGCGCCGTTTGAGCAGCCTGCGTGGGTCAAGCTGGAATGCTGGGTGCCCAAGCGCCCGGGCCAGCGCGAGGTGACCGAGCGAGGGTCGGTATTAGTGACGATAGTGGCGAGGCAATTCCATCGCTATGAGCTGGAATACACTGTCGAGCTGCATGACCGGGGATGGTCGAAGACCTATCCCGCCCTGCGGTCTTTCGAGCCGGTCCTGATTATCCAGATCGTTCGCTTCCTGCTGGCCCGCGAGTCCAAGCCTGATTTCGCCAGCCTCCAGCTCCGGAACAAGCCGTTTGAAATCTGGAAGCCGGTAAACAAGGTGGGCGTGCTGCGCACGGATTGGCTCAAGAACGCTCCAGCCTTCTTGCTCTTCCTGGGTTTTCTTTTCATTGTCGGGCTGACTCCGATCGGCCTGCTGCTGTGGGTGGGTGCCGGCGGTTCTTATTACGCGCTGCGTCAGCGCCGGGCGGTGGTGCTGAGCCCGGGAAGGCCCATGGCCGAACCGCGGGAGCTCAGCCTGGTGGACTTATGGCAGGCCACGATCTCAGGACTCGGCGCCGACTCGGAATTACTTCGCCAGCGTTTCTTCGCCGTGTTGCGGAATCCGCCGATAACCGGGCTCGTCTCGCGAGTGGAGAACATCTGGCACTGGGGAGTCGATGGGAAGGTCGAGCGTGAACAGATTGTGCTCACATTCCGCCGCGTCATCTTCTTCTGTCACATTTACCAGTACGACGAGGAACTGTACGTGGGATGGGACGCGCACCTGAACCACGGGCAATGGGTCGAGAAGACGCTGAGAACCGCTGAGAACCGGAGTCCACAAGCAGAGCAATGAGTTCACCCGCGTCAACACGGTCGAGTCGGGCTGGCAGCGACTCACCGAATATGATATCACCGACGCTAACTGCTTGATCGAATGGGCGCACGCGAAGCTCGTGCAACTCGTCAAGGACCTGATGGAAGAGCGGAAGATCGACCAGGAAATCGACTTCAAGATCCTGCGTGGCGAGCGTCAGGACCTGACCAGGCGCGAGCAGGAAAGCGGGGGTGTTCAGCAAGTGAGCGAAGGGATTCAGCGAGCGGCACAGCGAATGACGCGCAAGCTCACGCGTACCGACTGACCAGCGATGTACATAGCTTCGTTTCGCACTCCCGAAGAGGCGATCCTCCAGGGGCTGGTGGTGCTGCCTGGTCTGCCTCGGCTCCCGGCGGATGTTCGCCAGCGGTGGTGGAACAACCACGCCGAGCTCCTTCAGGGCATCTGTGCCCTCGGCGGTGCGGCCGCGAGCCTTCGCGTGACGTTCAACCCCGGGATGTCGCTGCACCGCGTGCTGTTCTGCTGCCTGTCCCAGTCTGGATCGTCCCAATCTAGAGCGTCCCAATCTAGATCGATGGAGCTTCGGCGGTTTCTCGCTCCATTCACCCGGCTCGAGGCTCTCGTCAGTGGCTCGGCCACGTTCCCGGTGACGCGGCAGGACTATGACGCGGTCGCGGACGACGTCCCGCTCGTGCGCTGCCGCGCCGCCACACCCGGCTTCCGGGCTGGTAGCGCCCGGCTCGCCTGTGACTTCCGGATTAATTCGTCGCTCGGCTCGCTACTGGCTCAGGCTGATTCGTATGGTTACCGGATCAGCTATCAGGTGAACATCCGTTTCGTGAACATCGACCGTGAACAGGTTCGTGCCGCGAGAAAGAACGCCCTGGAGGTTCGGCGCCTGGCCGGAGTCTCGCAGGCGCTCGTGGCTATGCAAGAACGTCTCGCGGACCAGCTCCTGACCGCCAGGGCTGTTTGTGAAGAGTACCTCGCGGTCGACGCGGGTCCCGCTGTGCGCTGGCTACGCGATACCCTGAGACACGATTTTCATCAGCAGTTCGCGAGGCTGGGATTCGAGCCTGGATCGTGGGATTTTGTCGAAGGGGGTTACGAGGAGGAGCTGGCGTGCCCGGCGTTCCCCACGGCGGATGATTTCTTTATCGACGAACTCTGTGCCGGAGCCGTCCCGGATAACCAGGTCACCACGCTCCTCGGCTGGCGCCCAGCTGACTCCTTCGCTGACCGCTTTGGCGATCCCGGCCAAGCTGACATGCCCGAGGCGCGCGAAACCGCCGCGCTGCCGGTGAACCTGCCAGCGGCCTACCCAGGAGACGAGCCTTTCATATTCGTCAGTTACAAGCGGTCAGACCTGGATCGTGTCTGTCCGGTGATGCGATACCTCCAGGAACGCGGATACCGGATCTGGTACGATCATGGAATTCGAGGCGGCGACGACTGGAACGCGATCTTGGAGGAACGGCTCACCAGCTGCCGCTCGCTCGTGCTATTCCTCTCCCAGGCGGCGATCGATTCCAAATATGTCCGCCGGGAGGTGCTCTTTGCCGACAGCATGGACAAGCGCATCATCAGTGTGTGCCTGGAGGCCGCGCAGCTGCGACACGGAATGGGACTGCTGCTCCCTCGATATCAGATCATCGAGCACCGCGCGAGCGACTTTCCCGAACAGCTCGTCAGCGCCCTGAATCACCTGTGACGGCTGGGCGGCTCAGCTGAACAGCTTGAGTGTGGAGCGCGGGCACTCGGTGCCCGGCAGCACAATGAAAGAAGGCGGGACGGCTGATCTGTTTCCCGCGCTGAGGTGACGATCACGGTCCGCCGCCGATTCCTGGGCGCGGCGCAGCAGTACGGGCGGGTGCCTCATGTCCGTAGCCACCGCAGCGCGGTGCCCAGGTCGGCCACTTCGTGCAGGCGCATCCCTGGTGGCGGGCCGGAGTCAGCGGGCTTGCCGTCATGTGGGGGCACCAGGGCGTGCCGGAAGCCCAGCCGGGCCGCCTCGGCCAGCCGCCGACGCAGTCCCGTCACATTTCGGACCTCCCCCGCCAGCCCGACTTCCCCGATCGCCACCGTGTGCGGGGGCAGCAGCCGATCCCAGGCCGCTGAGGCGACGGCCAGCGCGACAGCGAGATCGGCGGCCGGTTCCACCACCCGCATCCCGCCCACCGTCGCGGTGTATACGTCCGATCCGATCAGTTTCACGTTGCCCCGGCGCTCGGTGACCGCCAGGACCATCGCGACCCGGGAGGAATCCAGCCCGCTTACCGCCCGGCGCGGGTTGGCCAGCCCGGATTCGGCGACCAGCGCCTGGATCTCACCCAGCAGCGGGCGTTTGCCCTCCACCACGACGGTCACCGCAGTGCCGGGAACCGGATCGTCCCGCCGGGTGAGGAAAAGCCCCGAGGGGTCGGGTAAGCCCACGATGCCGCCGTCGGTGAGCTCGAAACAGCCGACCTCGTCGGCCGCCCCGAACCGGTTCTTGATCCCGCGGACCATCCGCAGTGTTGAGTGCCGGTCCCCATCAAAGCTCAGCACCACATCCACCAGGTGCTCCAGCACGCGCGGCCCGGCCACCGTGCCGTCCTTGGTCACGTGCCCGACCAGCACCACCGGCAGCCCGCGCTGCTTGGCTGCGGTGATCAGCGCGCTGGCCACGGCCCGGACCTGGGACACCCCGCCCGGGCTGCCCTCCACACCGGGGCAGGACATGGTCTGCACCGAGTCGACGATCAGCAGCCCCGGTTCGACGGCCTCCAGGTGGCCCAGCACTGCGGGGAGGTCTGACTCGGCGGCCAGGAACAACTCGTCATGCAGCGCGCCGGTGCGCTGGGCGCGTAACCGGACCTGACCGGCCGACTCCTCACCCGTCACATACAGTGCGCGCCGCCCGGCCAGCGCGCACTGGTGAGCCACCTCCAGCAGCAGGGTGGACTTGCCCACCCCGGGTTCCCCGGCCAGCAGCACCACCGCGCCGGGCACCAGGCCGCCGCCGAGCACCCGGTCGAGCTCCGGGACGCCGGTCGAACGGGCCGTGGCGACCTGGCCGTCCACCTCGGCGATCGGCC
>DASTBN010000160.1:0-2987 GCA_035712045.1 Pseudonocardiaceae bacterium | reverse complement strand
GGCCACTTGCAAAATGCACATATTCGCAGGTCGTGCCAGAGCGGTATCGGGTGAAATATGTTCGAGCGGCGTGACCCTCGTTGAGCGCCTCTGGCGCACCTCACGAGGCTAAAAATGATTTCGCACCCGGCCAGGCACGCGAAGCGATCATGGATGATGACCTCATCCGCTCGACATATCGGACCATGCCGGGGACCGGGCGGCAGCTGGTCAACATATTCGGACATCGTCGAAGACGCGCTGGAACGGCCAGGCGTCACCCCGCCGCCCAGTGGACCGACAGAGGCGGCGCGTAGCCTTGACTGACCTCCTCACCGAGGTTCACGCCCCGGGGCATCGGTGGGGGGCCGGTGAGGAGTGGTTCTTGGTGGACGCTGAGGAAGCGTCGTCGGAGGAAGCGCGGGCTGAGGAAGCGTCGTCGATCGGCGCGCGCGCCAAGTACATCCGGCTACGCCGTGGGCTGAGTCTGGACGTGGCGGCCGGGCTGGCCGGGATCAGCAAGCCGTACCTGTCGCTGCTGGAGAATGGCCACCGCGGGTTTAACCGGCGGGGGTTGCTGGAGGACCTGGCCGCCGCGCTGAGTTGCTCAGTGGTAGACCTCACAGGGCAGCCCTACCTGCCGTTGGACCGCAATGCTGCTGATGTGCTGGCGAGCCTGCCGGCCATCCGGATAGCACTCAACGACTTCGGTCCGATGGATGTGCCAGACCTCACCCCGCGCCCCTCGACGGAGTTGGCGAGGATCGCTGACCGAGCCAATGACCACTGTGGGCAGGCGAACTACCGCCTTGCTGGTCACGACGCAGGTGATCTGCTCGCGGAAGCGCAGACGAGTGCCTTGACGGCCGGGGCGGGCGAACGGGACCAGGCGTTTACCGCTGCCGTTACCACGTGCTTCGTCGCGGGCGTGGTGTCTAGCCGAGCCGGGAACATCGATCTGGCGGCCACTGCGGCACGACGCGGTTATGACCTCGCGCAGCAGCAGGACAACCCCGCCGTGCTCGGCTTCGCCCGCTGGTACTGGGCTTGTGAACTCACAAGTATAGGAGCGCGGACCAAGGCGGATGCCGTGCTGTCAGAAGGGATCGATGGCCTAACCCCAGCGGTGCGGCTCTCGCCGGGTGCGGACACACTGCCGGCTGAGCTGGTGGGCATGATGCACCTTCAGCAGGCCCGGGCCGCGGCACGGCGGCGGCGCCCCGGCGATGCGCACGCGCATCTGGACGAGGCGGCGCGCTTAGCCAGCCGTGTCGGGGAGCGCAACGGGATGCGGCAGCATTTCGGGCCCACCAACGTCGCCGCGTGGCGCGTCTCGATCGGAGTAGAGCTCACCGAAGGAGCCCGCGTGTATGAGGACGCCACAGCCGTCCCGATTGACATTGACGCGCTGGGCAGCCGGGAGCGGTCATCCTCGATGCACTTCGACTTCGCCCGCGCACTCGCGCAGGAGGAAGGCCCACGCGACCTTGAAGCGGTCCGGTACATGGACACCGCCGATCGGATCGCATCGCAGCGCACCCGCAACGACCCGATCGCTAAGAACCTGGTGGAAATCCTGGACCGGCGGGCCAAGTACCGGAGTTGGGAGCTGGACTCGCTGTGCAACCGGTTTGGCATCCGTCGTGCCAAGGGTTGACGATCTGAAAACCGCCAGCATGATCTATGCCGCAGTGTTTTCCGGGTGACGGAGACCACGACATCCTCTGATAAGCCCCTGGCCTGGTACCTGCGATCCCTCGCTGACCACGACACCCATCGCGGGTGGCTCGGCGGTGATGGCGCCGTGCTGGCGCTCTGCGGGGCGCGGTTCATTCCCAAGCCCACGGTGCGGGTGGCAGGTGAGCCGCCGGGGCGGCTGGTGGACGGGCCGCCGGAGCTGGCGTTGCCCCCGGTCCCGGAGCAGGTCTGCCCGGAGAACGAGCGGGTGGAGCGGGAGCTGATGGCGTTGCTGGAGCGCCCCGCCAAGGAGGACCCGCCGCTGCCGGAGGGTGTGTTTCACCTGATGGCCGCCGACAGCGATCTGACTCACCGGGCCCACCAGCGGAAGATCACGGTGTGCGGGGCCTCGCTGGGTTCGTCGGATCTTCCGCCGCCTTGCTGGGGTGAGGGAGACGAGATCGGCGATCGTGATCATCAGCCCCGGTTCTGCGAGGACTGCGTGAGCGAAGCGCTGCGCTGGCGGGCCGAGAGTGAGCTGAGCACCGGGGCGGGCACCGGGAGCGGGGGTGTGCGGTGAGTGAGGGCCCTGTGCATTTACTGGCGGCCGATCACCTGCTGATTGACGAGCCCGGGTGCATCTGAGCCTGTGCGGCAGGGTGCTCACCAGCGCGGACCTGGAACGCGGGAGCTGCCGTGAGGGCATTGTCAGGTTGGCGGGGAGTTGGGTGTTCGGTCGGTCCGTGAGGGGGTGGATCATCTTGCGTTCGTGGACGCCACCCTGTCGTCGTTGTACGAGGGTCACCGGTTCCCGGTGGAGATCATCAGTCACTGCGTGTGGCTCTGCCACCGGTTCCCGCTGAGCCTGCGCGACGTCGAGCAGATGATGGCCCACCGCGGTGTCACGGTCTCCTGCGACACCATCCACCAGTGGTGCCGCAAGTTCGGGCAGACCTACGCCACCGGCCTGCGCCGCCGCCGGCCCCGCCCGGGCGATAAGTGGCACCTCGACGAGGTGTTTATCAAGATCAACGGCAAGCCCCACTACCTGTGGCGGGCGGTGGACCAGCACGGAAACGTGCTGGATATCCTGGTCATCTCCCGACGTGATGCCAGGGCCGCGACCAGGTTCTTCCGCAAGCTGCTCAAGGAACTTGAGTACGCGCCCCGGGTGCTGATCACCGACAAACTGGCCAGCTACGGGGTAGCTCACCGGGTGCTGATCCCCGGGGTGGAGTACCACCGGTCGAAGTATCTGAACAACCAGGCCGAGAATTCACACCAGCCCACCCGGGCACGGGAACGAGCGATGCGAAAGTTCCGATCTCCGG
>DASTBN010000159.1:0-4704 GCA_035712045.1 Pseudonocardiaceae bacterium | reverse complement strand
GGCGCGTCGCTGAACGAGGCTGAGCTGAACAACATGGCCCTGCTGCTGGTCTGGGCGAGTCAGGACACGACCTCCCGTCAGCTGGGACGGGCATTGGTGGCATTCAGCCACAATCCCGGCCAATGGGCCCTGCTGCGGCAGCACCCATCACTGGCGAGTGCCGCCGCCGCCGAGACCCTTCGCTGGACCCCTCAAGCCCGGATGATCCACCGGTACGCGACACACGACCTCACCTACCGTGACCTGCACCTCGCCGCAGGCGACTTCATATTCTGCTGCGTCGTCTCGGCCAACCGGGACCCGCTGGTAGTCCCGGCTCCAGACGAGTTCGATATCCGCCGTAGCCAACCCGGCCTGCAACTGGCCTTCGGCGGCGGCCCCCATCACTGCCTGGGTCGTGCCCTCGCGCGTCTGGAACTGACCGAAGCACTGGCCGCGCTGGCCGAGCGGCTGGGCACCCCGTCAGTGTGCGGGCCGATCACCTGGCGAGACAACCTCGCCATGATTCATGGACCGGACGTGCTGCCGCTCAAATTCGCCAAGCCATAACTGAGACCGCTTACGGGACGGCGCTGCTGAAATAAATGGCAAGGAGCAGATATGCCTTTGGGGTCGGCGGATGTTGACTATGACGCCATCGTCGTTGGCGGCGGGCCGGGCGGCGCGACCGCAGCAACCGTGATCGCTCAGGAAGGACACCGGGTGCTGCTACTGGAAAAAGAGCGGTTCCCGCGTTATCAGATCGGTGAGTCATTGTTGCCCGCGACTGTCCATGGCATCTGCTCGCTGCTCGGCGTCTCGGACGAGCTGGCCCGTGCGGGTTTCCCACGTAAGCGGGGAGGAACTTTTCTCTGGGGCCAGAACCCAGACCCCTGGACGTTCGCGTTCGCCCTATCCCCGCAGCTCGCTGACCACGCTTTCCAAGTCGAGCGGTCGAAGTTCGACACGATCCTGCTCACCAATGCGGCCCGCTGCGGCGTGACGGTCAAGTACGAGCATCAGGCCGTGGGCGTCCTGCGGGCGAACGGCCGCGTGACCGGCGTCCGGTACACCGACGACAACGGACACCAGCGGCACAACACCGCCCGGTACGTGATCGACGCCTCCGGCCATACAAGCAGACTCCGCGATGAGGTCGGCGGCCACCGACAGATGTCGCCACACTTCCGTAGCATTGCGCTATTCGGTTACTTCGCTGGAGGAAAACGTCTATCCCCACCGAATTCTGGCAACATTCTGTGCGCGTCGTTTTCCAGCGGCTGGATCTGGTACATCCCGCTCGCCCCGAACCTCACGAGCGTGGGCGTGGTGGTCCGTCAGGACTGTGCCGACCGGCTACGAGGTGACAAACGGGCCGCCTATGACTCCTTGATCGCCGAGTGCCCGATGGTGCGCGACTATCTCGATGACGTGCCGCCCGCGCAGACACCGCCGTATGACCAACTGCGCGTTCGCCGGGATTACTCCTACCACCACACCGTGCTTTGGTGTCCCGGCATGGCGCTGGTCGGTGACGCCGCTCTCTTCGTGGACCCGATTTTCTCCACCGGTGTGCACCTGGCGACCTATGGTGCGCTGATGGCCGCCAGGTCAGTCAACACCGTTCTCGCCGGTGAACTAGATGAAGCAACATGCTTCGGAGAATACGAGGCTCGCATGCGACGCGAGTTCACCATGCTCTACAAATTCCTCGTCTCATTCTACGAAGCACACGACGAACAAACGTACTTCCGCGAGGCGCAACGAATAAGCGGCCAGCACGCCAGCCCGATCGAGGCGTTCGTCGACCTCATCGGTGGAGTCTCATCCGGCGATATCGCCCTGTCCGCGGGCGCGAAGGACATTACCGCGATAATCACACAACCGAACGAACACGGCGATGTCATCGGTCTGCGCGAAATACCGGTGGTCGCCGCCGCGCTGCAGGGAGCCGTCGCGACGAGCCGGATCCGGCAGGACAATCCAGAATACGATGGCAAGCCACTGTTCGACGGCGGCCTAGGCGTGTCCCGAAACGCCCGCCGGTGGCAATGTCATCAGCGGTAGCAGTAGGAGTCCGAAGAAGCGTCACCGCCTTGCAGCCGCACTTGGTGCACCCGCAAACCCCGGAAATCCTCGCCGTGAGGAAAGAACGTTTCATCGACGCGCAGCCCGCCATCGGGAGACGCGTCGATTTTGGCCATCCAGGCGCCCACCCCGTCGGGATAGAACTGGTCGTCCCAAGCACCGTAGAGCGAGTTAGTGAGATAAATCCGCCGGCCGTCTCGGCTGATCTCCACCATCTGGGGGCCACCGGCCAGGGGCTGGCCGGGTGCGGCTGGATGGGCTGCGCGGCAGGCGATGCCGCCGAGGCGCACCGATCCGGTCTCCTTGGGGTGGGCAGGGTCGGATACGTCGTATTGCTTGAGTTCACCGGTGCCCCAGCAGGACACATACAGCCGCTGATCGTCGACCGAAAGGTTGATATCAGTGACCAGAGGCGGCACCGCGCCGAAGGGCTTCAGCGCCGGGGGCAGCACCTCGGAGTCCGCGGGTTCGGCCGGAATGGTGATCACCTTGTCGGCGGTCCAGCCGTCGTCATCGCGGTACCAGCGCCATACCGAAGCGGACAGGTCCTGGGTTGACACCACCACGCCGACGAACCCCCAGCTGGCCTCGGGGTCATGGGCCGGGCGCAGCTCAAGCACCATCTGGTGATGGGCGCCCAAGTCGACCCGCTGCAGATGCTTGCCCCCGGCCAGATCCCAGAAGTGCAGCGCGTGGCCGTACTTGTTGCCCAGCAACAGCTCGGGATTAACCCCGTCCTCGATCATCGACGGAGTACCCCACTCGCTGGTGATGAGCGTGTTCTGCTTGAGGTGCCACCAGGCGTCATACGCCAGGTACTGCGGCCCGCGGTCGGTCTCCCAGGGCCCCAGCACCTCGAAACTGGAATGGTCGAGCAACGCGATCCCGCCCGGACCATCCGCGCCGTTACCGCCTCCTACACAGGACAGGAAAATCCCCTCGGGTCCGCAGTGCAGCGTATGCGGCCGCGAGTAGCCGGCTTTATCGGCCAGCTCCTGCGCGCTGATCGTCTTGACCAGGGTAGGACTGGAAGGATCCGGGTGAGTGTCGTAGACATGCACGTTTGAGCTACGCAATCCAGGCAGCAGCAAGTAACGGCGCTGCAATCCATTCACGTCATGACACCCATGCGCAAAGGCACTGCTGCAGGCATTCCAGCCGAAGTGGTGCAGCTCATCGCCCAGTGTGGGCGAATCCGCCCAGCCCACCACCTGTCCGTAGCGCTGCGAGCCCGGATCGACATCGATAACAGTGAGCGCGTCGGGCCGCTGACCCGCCCGATCAAATGCTCCTACGTAGGCGAGTGTCTCGGTCGGCGCGGCGGCGGCCTCTGCGGGGCTGCGGTAAAAAGTCGGGTCTGGGGACGTGTGAGCCGGTGCGCTCATGATTTTCTCCCTCGCTGGCGAATATCCTTTAGAGGCGACGTTGTGAACACGACGGCATTAGCGCCTCGCTGGCCGCGGCGCTACATGGCCAGAGCGGGGTGTCAGAGCAGCGAAATATCATCCGGACAGACCTGGGGAACCCTTACCGAGGCGAACGGTGCTGGGCGAGCGGTCGTTAAGCCTGACACATCGCGCTGGCCAGCCGAAGCAGATCAACGTGTCGCCGCATGACCAGCCACACGGTCACAAACACGGCATGGTGGGCTCCCCTGGACGCTGCGTCCTGGCGGCCCACCGCCATGGCCCGGCCGACCATCCCCGGTGCGAACATCCTGATCCCCTCAAGCCGTACCCGTCGTGCTCTGACGTTACGCGAACCAGGGCAACGCAGCACCTCGTACACACGACCGAGAGCCATGCCTTCATACGGGCCAGTGCACGCGGCCAGGATGGAGACGTACGTTTGTGCGGGAGCGAGGCGCCGCAGCCGCAACCAGGCTTGGGCGAGCATCCGCTCGACGCTGACCGCACCAGCCGGCCGACTCACCAATCCACCCCGGCTTGTTCCGTACTGAGGTGGAGCAGTCCCTGGGGTTCCAGCCGGTAGCGATTCATCACCATCAAAGCCGGGGTGTAGACATGCACGCTCACCGCGGCCACCGTACAAGTGTTGGTGATCTGGTGAACGTAGCGCGGGCCGAAGGCCCGGTAGCCACCGGCCGCCACCGCGCGGGTGACCTCCACCGGCGGCCGGCCCGGCGGGAGGGTGATGACCCGCTCGGTCAGCGTGCCCGTCGCGACTGCGAAGGCACCCGACGCCGGGCCATGGTCATGCAGATCAGTGCCCTGGCCGGGCAGCCACGACAACAGCCACACCTCATGCTGTGCGCTTCGCTCCCACAACCGGTACCACCGGGTGTCGTTGCGGTAATCAACGAGGTGCCGCCACCGCTCACACTGCGCCACGAGATCCCTGGCGAGCCTGGCTGGAGCGCCGTGACTTGCGATATCGGCCGCAGTGTCGATGTGATACGGCAGGGCGTGCATAAGGAAGTTCCTCCGCGGAATCGGTGAGCCGACCGCGCAGAAACACCGCCCGGCAAGGGGCAGGTCATCGGGGCACGCGGTCAGCGGGGCACAGGGCTCACCACGCGGGACACAGCGCGCTCGCCACCCGACGCAAGTCCACCGCAGACCGCCGGACCAGAACGAGAGCACCATTCACAATCAGCAATAGAACATCCAAAAGCCC
>DASTBN010000158.1:0-2144 GCA_035712045.1 Pseudonocardiaceae bacterium | reverse complement strand
TACGCCACCGATCCGGCCCGGTTCCCCGAATGGCAAGCAGGAGTCACCGAAGGCCGTCTCGACCATCCCGGCCTGCCGAGGTCGGTGCGAGGTGCCTGACCACCCGGCTCGGTCACCGGCTTGGTTGCTCCACCATCGCGGCCTGATGGCTGGTGAAGAAGCTCAGCGCCCGAGGGCTGGCCGAGCTGGAAGAAGAGGTGCAGCCGTCGGCGCTCAAGCACCGCCGCCGAGGCCACGACGACCGGAAGCGCGCCGATGACCGCGCGCCGCACGCCACGAGACCCGGAGGACACGGCGGTCAGCCGGTCATGTCAAAGGTCGCCACCACTTTGGTCGGCCGGATTCGCACCACCAACTCGCCCGGCACGCCGTTGCGCTTGCCGAACTCCTCCGCGCGCTCAGGTCCCATGTACCGCGCGCCGATCAGGGTCGCGGTGCGGACCAGCTCATCGAGTTCCTCGGACAGTTCCGCGTCGCCCTGGACCTGGACGAACGCATAGGGTGGCGCTTCGAGGTCCACGCACAGACTGATCCGGGGATCGCGGGCTAGGTAGCGGCCCTTGGCCGTGTCCTTGCCCGTGTTGAAGACCACGGTGTCGCCCTCGAGGACGAACCAGACCGGCGTGACCAGCGGATGCCCGCTGGAGGACAGGAAGCTCAGCTTGCCGGTGCGCGTGCCTTCGGTCAGGAACGCGCGGATCTCCGGGTCGGTGATAGATGACACGCCCATCCTGTCTTCCTTTCGGTTTTCGCTGCTCGGTTGCTGCTGCTGGCCGCCGGTGAGCCCGGCCGGTGGCTGTCCCGCACCGTCCGGGCCAGCGGCTGGCGCCGGTCAGTATGTGTCTTGAGGGTTCGTCCCGCCCGCGAGGAATCGCTCGGCGTCAAGCGCCGCGGCACACCCGGTGCCCGCCGCCGTCACGGCCTGGCGATACGTCCGGTCGACCACTTCGCCACAGGCGAATACGCCGGGGATGGCCGTCCGCGTGGAGGGCTGGCCGACCAGCAGGTAGCCTTCGTCGTCGGTGGCCAGCTGCCCGGTGAACAACCCGCTGCGCGGGTCGTGCCCGATCGCCACGAACAGCCCGCCCACCTCTAGCGTGCTCTCCTCGCCGGTCACCGTGTCACGCAGCCGCAGGCCGGTGATCTTCTTGTCACCGAGGATCTCGGTCACTTCGCTATTCCACCGGAACTTGATCTTGGGGCTGGCGAACGCCCGCTCTTGCATGATCTTGGAGGCGCGCAGCGAGCTGCGGCGGTGGATCACGGTCACCGTGCGGCCGAACCGGGTCAGGAAGGTGGCTTCCTCCATGGCCGAGTCGCCACCGCCGACCACCGCGATGTCCTGGTCGCGGAAGAAGAACCCGTCACAGGTCGCACACCAGGACACCCCGTGCCCGCCGAGGCGCTTCTCGCCCGGCACGCCGAGCTCGCGGTACCCAGAACCGGTCGCAATAATCACTGCCTTGGCCAGGTAGGTCTCACCCTCGATGGTGACCCGCTTGGGATCGGCCTGGAGGTCGACCTCGGTCACGTCCTCGGCCGCCAGCTTGGCGCCGAACCGCTCCGCCTGCTTGCGCATCGCATCCATCAGATCGGGGCCCATGATCCCGCCCGGGAAGCCGGGGTAGTTCTCCACATCGGTGGTGTTCATCAACGCGCCGCCGGCGGTGACCGAACCCTCGAAGACGAGCGGCCTCAGCTGAGCACGTGCGGCGTAGAGCGCGGCCGTGTACCCGGCGGGCCCGGATCCGATGATGATGACGTCGTGAATGGCGGTCACGTTCTGGTTGCCTTTCGCTTGACTGGCACCGACGTCAGGCAACCGTCTCGGTCACCGCCTGCAGGACCTGGCCGGGTTCGGCCATGGTGGTGTAGTCGGGGTGCACATCGATCCAGCGGATGGTGCCGTCCGCGCCGGCAATGATGACCGTCGGCATGGGCAGCCCGGTGGTCCCGTCCGCGTTGACCTGAGTCAGGTCCAGGCCCAGCTGCAGCTGAGCCGCGCGGGCGCCGTCACTGGGCGCAGTCAGGATGCCGAGCTGGCGGGCGAGCTGATTGCCCGGATCAGACAGCACAGTGAAGGTCAGCTCCTTCGCCTCCTTCGTGGACAGCGAGCCGTCCGGTGTCTGCGGACTGATCGCGAT
>DASTBN010000157.1:0-3162 GCA_035712045.1 Pseudonocardiaceae bacterium | reverse complement strand
TCACGCCATCAGCGATCGCTGGCGACCCGCGAATACGCCAGCCGGTGGGGTATTTCCAGCGGCGCAATTCGCCCTTAGCCGTATCCACGGCGTGGAGATGTTTGTCGTTACCGCCGAGGTAGATCACCCCATCGGCGATCGCTGGCGAGCCGCTAATACGGCAGCCGATTGGGTATTTCCAGCGTAGTTCGCCGGTGGCCGCGTCCACCGCGTGGAGATGTTTGTCGTTACCGCCGAGGTAGATCACCCTATCGGCGATCGCTGGCGAGCCGCTAATACGGCAGCCGATTGGGTATTTCCAGCGTAGTTCGCCGGTAGCCGCGTCCACGGCGTAGAGATGACTACTGCCGAGGTAGACCACCCCATTGGCTACTGTCGGCGGGGACGAGATTTCGTCACCGGTTAAATACTGCCAGCGTCGCTTGCCGGTGATCGTGTCCACGGCGTAAAGATGCCGATTCCAGCTACAGAGGTACACCATCCCGCCGGTCACCGTCGGTGAGGTGAGCTTCCCCAAGGACACAGAGTAGTAACCACCGATAGGGTAGTGAATACCGATGTTGTTGCTGATCGCGCGTTCCCAGGGGCACCAGTCAGGGTCAGGGCGCCGCGTCGGCCTCGGCTCCATCATGATCACCTCGCGTCGGCTTCCCGGCCCGCCCACGTCAGCGCGGGCGTCTGCGTGTCCGTAGCCAGTACCCCATCACGGTCGCCATAGACGGCCAGCTCCAACTATCCGCTCATATCGAAAAAATATACCAATTCGGACCTTCAGGCCGTGTCCCTGCCGTCGAACATCAGATCCCCCTCCCTGACCTCGTCGCCTCGCGCCTCGATGATGATCACGAAGTGGGGCGGATAGCGGGTCCGGCGATGACCACTAGCGCTCCAGACCGCTGCGCCGATCAGGATCAGTGGGGCAGGCCCGACCAGGAAACCATCCTTGCCTCCAAGGAACGGCCGACCTCACACGATCGCCCATGCCACAGTGTCCCGGAGCAAATCGTGCCTCGCCTCGCGCCGCGATGGTCCCCGGCCACCACCGACTCCAGCACCGCGACGAGATCAGCGGCCAGGACCAGGGGAAGACACGGCAGCAGCCAGAGCGTCCCGCTGGCCGTGTCCCGGTACAAATCGGGTACAAACCACACCACCCAACGCCAGCCCAACGTCGACCAACATCGACCGATGTCTTCGCAGGTGAACGCCCACTTCGGTCAGCCAGGCCCTGGTCGGCGTTGTCTCAGCGGCGTTACATCAGCAAACGCGGCTTGTACCGCAGCGTACGCTCTTGACCAGCACTAACAGTGTTGTCGCATGCTGCGGGTACAGATCTCCGGAAGGCGAACTCCACTGCGCTATGAGCGTGGCGGGCTGCTGTCGAGGGTGCGGTGACGCGCGCATGTGCAGCTGACTGGGAGAGGACTGCGGCGTTCATCACCTCATCGTTTCAGAGCGCCTTTTCCTCGATCTCGCGCAAGGCGTTGATCTCGGCGCGAACCGCTCGCTCCCGCTCACTGATGCGCCAGGCCTCCCGGCCCAGCTCCATCAGCTCAGCCAGCAGCACGGGCAGCGTCCGGGCCGGTGCGGGGATCCGGATCTCTGGGTCCCGTCGCGAGCCGTCCGCTGGTATCGCGCGCCTCGGGGACGGCTGTCCACTCCGGCGCTGACCGCGGCGGTCTCGCGGAGCACCCACCGCTACGGCGGCTGCCTGGTTAACGTGGGCGGGATCAGTCATGGTGGGTGTCCTCCCTCCGTGCTGGCTGGGCTACCCCCAACCATCGGGCACGGTCATTGGCGGGACATTGGAGCCGCGTTGCTGTGCTGCCCTCTCGGCGGTATTGCTTCTGCGGGGGCGATTTCCCTGCTGATCGCCGGTCGCCGGGACCGGCTGGCTGCTCCAAGCCGCAGCACGCGCACGACCGGCCAGGTCAGTGCTCCGGCCCACTTCCCATGATCTTCCGATCATCTGAGCGCGGTTCTCATGACCGCGACAACCAGCACCCTGGCGCACCTGCACACCACCCGGCGAACGTCGCGTGCCCATGCCGCCGCTCCGATCAGGGACCCGCCTGTATCTGCTAATCGCAGGGTCGTATCTGGAGGTGCCTCGCGAGCTGCCCCGTGTGAGGGGCGTGGCGCCCGTGATGTGAGCCGACTTGAGCCGGAGCCGATGTATCTGTGCGGGCACTCCGCGTCTCAATCTCTGCGTGGACACAGCGCACGATCAGCCACCGGTGTCGATCGCGCGCCCTGGACGAGGGAAAAAAGTCCCGGGGCTGACCTTAGGGAGAGCACATGAGGGCCAGTCATGGGAGTGCACGCCGGAAAGCTGACTCCAGGGGCGTGGCACTGGGCAGTATCAGGACCTCCGGTGGTGAGGCTGCCGCCCTGGGAGGCCACCCCACGAGGGGGGTCACCGCAGGGGACATCGACTGGCTGGTCGCTCACCTGCGGGCAGTGGTCATGGCCAGCCCCGCCGTCTGGGCCGGCCGCGGGATGACACTTCCACAGCTCACCGCGCTGCACCTCATCGGTGCACTGGCCCCGGTCAGCCTCACCGAGCTGGCTCAGGCTCTCGGGACTCAACCATCGGCCACGTCCGCGATGGTTGATCGGCTGACCCATACCGGGCTGGTGAGCCGCACGCGGGACCAGCGCAATCGCCGCCGCCTCGAGCTAACTCTCACCGCGGACGCTCACCAGATCATCGGCGACACCGACCCCGGCACCGCCACACGCCTGCACACCATCCTCACCGCCCTGAGCCCCCAGGCCCGTCACCACCTCATCGACATCCTCATCGACACCATCCAACGATCCGTCGCATAAACCCCCACCGCATCAGCCACGTGGCACACGCCGCAACACTGAACCTCAGCAGCGCCCACATTCCTCAGCCGCTCCGGTACAAATCGGGTACAAACCGCATCACCCAACACCACCCAGCGCCGACCAACATCAACAAGCGTCGTCGCGGGTGAATGGCCGTACCGACCGCTAAAGCTCGGGTCGGCGGTGGGTTATCCGACCGGCAACTGGCAGCGGGTCATCACCGCGTATGCCAGCCTGCTGGCGACGGCCCGCCCGGGGGGCGCGGGTGTGCCGCGTAGCCTTGCTGGGTACCCCCCGCCGAGGTACATGCCCCCGGGGTAGCTCCCC
>DASTBN010000156.1:0-7179 GCA_035712045.1 Pseudonocardiaceae bacterium | reverse complement strand
GATCGCCCCAGTACGACTGCGGGTCGGGGAGGAGCACGACTTCGACGGCGTGCTGGCCCGGCTGGCCGATCTCGCCTACAGCCGGGTCGACATGGTCGACCGGCGGGGTGAGTTCGCGGTCCGCGGCGGCATAGTCGATGTCTTCCCGCCCACCGCTGACCATCCGCTGCGGGTGGAGTTCTGGGGTGACGAGGTTTCCGAGATCCGTGCCTTCGCGGTCGCCGACCAGCGCACCCTGGCACCTGCGGACGAGCTGCACGCCCCGCCGTGCCGGGAGCTCCTGCTCACCTCCGAGGTCCGGGCCAGGGCAGCGGGACTAGCCGAGAAGGCCCCGCCCGGGCCAGTCGCGCAGCTGCTGGAGAAGGTCTGCGGCGGGATCCCCGCCGAGGGCATGGAATCGCTGATCCCCGTGCTGGCCGGGGAAGAGCTGAGCCTGCTGACCGACGCGATGCCACCAGGTTCGCACGTGCTGCTCTCCGACCCGGAACGGATCCGCGCCCGGGCCGCGGACCTGGTTCGCACTGGGCAAGAGTTCCTGGAAGCGTCCTGGATGGCCGCTGCCGGTGGGGGAGCGGCACCGGTCGACGTCGCGGCGCTGGACCTGTCCGCCTCGGCCTACCGCAGCCTGGAGGAGGTCGCGGAACACGCCCGGGCCAGCGGGCTGTCCTGGTGGACTCTGAGCCCGCTCACCACCGACACCGATGGCCCGCTGCGGCTGCGGATCCGCCCCGCGCAGTCCTATCACGGTGAGCTGACCCGCGCCTTCACCGACCTGCGGGCGCACACCGCGACCGGGGGCGCCGCGGTCCTGGTGGTGCCGGGAGCGGGCACCGCGCACCGTGCCTGCGAGCAGCTGCGGGAGGCGGACGTGTCCGTCGTGCACGCTGCGGAGGGCCTGGACGCACCGCCTGTCGCGGGCACCGTCACCGTCGTCCGGGGCGCGCTCGCGGACGGCTTCCTGGTTCCATCGCTGGGCCTGGCGGTGCTCACCGAGAGCGACATCACCGGTGCGCGAGGCGGCACTGGCAGCCGGGATATGGCGAAGATGCCGGTGCGCCGACGCAACGCGGTGGACCCCCTCGCCCTGCGCAGCGGCGACTACGTGGTGCACGAGCAGCACGGTATCGGCCGGTTCCTGGAGATGGTGGAGCGCACCGTGTCCGGCGCCACCAGGGAATACCTGCTGGTGGAGTACGCGCCCAGCAAGCGCGGCCACCCCGGCGACCGGCTTTACATCCCCACCGACCAGCTCGACCAGATCACCCGCTACGTCGGCGGTGAGCTGCCCACCCTGAACAAGCTGGGCGGCTCGGACTGGGCCAAGACCAAGGGACGGGCCCGCAAGGCGGTCAAGGAGATCGCCGCCGAGCTGGTGCAGCTTTACGCGGCCCGGCAATCCTCCCCGGGGCACGCGTTCGGCCCGGATACCCCGTGGCAGGCCGAGCTGGAGGATGCCTTCGTCTACACCGAGACCCCTGACCAGCTCGCCGCGATCAACGAGGTCAAAGCCGACATGCGCCGGGGTATCCCGATGGACCGGGTGGTCTGCGGCGACGTCGGCTACGGCAAGACCGAGATCGCCGTGCGGGCCGCGTTCAAGGCCGTGCAGGACGGCAAGCAGGTGGCCGTGCTGGTGCCCACCACCTTGCTCGCCCAGCAGCACCTGCAGACCTTCTCCGACCGGATGCACTCCTACCCGGTGACCGTGCGCGGGCTGTCCCGGTTCACCGCTCCTTCCGACGCATCCGGGGTGCTGCGCGGGCTGGCCGATGGCTCGGTGGACATCGTGATCGGCACCCACCGGCTGCTGCAGACCGGCGTGCGCTGGAAAGACCTCGGCTTGGTGGTGGTCGATGAGGAGCAGCGCTTCGGCGTCGAGCACAAGGAGCACATCAAGGCCCTGCGCACCGCGGTGGACGTGCTCACCATGTCCGCCACCCCGATCCCGCGGACCCTGGAAATGTCGCTGGCGGGCATCCGGGAGATGTCGACCATCCTCACCCCGCCCGAGGACCGTCACCCCGTGCTCACCTACGTCGGGGTCTACGACGACAAGCAGGTGGGCGCCGCGATCCGCCGTGAGCTGTTGCGTGACGGGCAGGTCTTCTATGTGCACAACCGGGTGTCCTCGATAGAGAAGGCCGCCCGGCGGATCCGCGAGCTGGTGCCCGAGGCGCGAGTCGTGGTCGCGCACGGGCAGATGAACGAAGACGTATTGGAACGCACCGTCGCCGGGTTCTGGGAGCGCCAGTACGACGTGCTGGTGTGCACCACGATCGTGGAGACTGGCCTGGATATCTCCAACGCCAACACGCTGATCGTAGAACGCGGTGATCTGCTCGGCCTGGCCCAGCTGCATCAGCTGCGCGGGCGGGTCGGGCGCGGCCGGGAACGCGGCTATGCCTACTTCCTCTACCCGCCCGAGACCCCTCTGACCGAAACCGCGCACGACCGGCTGTCCACCATCGCCCAGCACACTGAACTGGGCGCTGGCATGGCGGTGGCCATGAAGGACCTGGAGATCCGCGGCGCGGGCAACATCCTGGGCGGCGAGCAGTCCGGGCACATCGCTGGCATCGGATTCGACCTCTACATCCGGCTGGTCGGCGAAGCCGTCGAAGCGTTCCGCGGCGCCGCCGGCGCCGCCCCGTCCGAGGCCGTGGCCGAGCTCGCGCCGGTGCGGGTCGAGCTGCCCGTGGACGCGCACCTGCCGCACGACTACATCCCCGGTGAGCGGCTGCGCCTCGAGGCCTACCGCAAGATCGCCGAAGCGCCGGACACCGCCGCCCTCGCCGCGATCACCGACGAGCTGCGAGACCGCTACGGCGCCCTGCCACCCCCGGTGGTGACCCTGCTGGAGGTCGCGCGCTTCCGCCAGGTCTGCCGGGCTCACGGGGTGTCCGAGGTGACGGTGCAAGGCTCCCGGCTGCGTTTCGCCCCGGTCAGCCTGCGGGACTCCCAGCTGGTCCGGCTGGGCCGACTCCACCCCCAGGCGACGTACAAGTCCACCGTGAACACTCTCTCCGTCCCCCGCCCCATCGAAGGCTCCGCCTCCATCACCGGCGCCCCGCTGCGCGACCGCGATCTCCTGGACTGGTGCGCCACCCTGGTCACCACAGTGCTTAAGGAAGTCGGCTCCTAGTACGCAGTCGCCGCATTGGTCGGCGAAGCTCATGCTTAAGGCGCCCTCGCAATCGCATAGTAACGATCGAGGCGGCCAAAACCAGTAGGACTCCGAGAATGAGAATTTGAGCTAGACGGTTACCGGTAATCGTAGTTGGGCCGATGAATGCGACACCGATCAGCAGTAATAATTCGCGTAGTTCTTTGCGCATCTGATACCGTCGGCTAGGTCGGATTCGAACTGTAGCCAACTTCTGCCCCTTAAGTCCCAGTGTGTTACGGCTTGAACTATCGAGGAATACCCAGGGTAGGTCGGGGAAAACGGCTAGCGCATCGAGTGAACTGGGAAAACGACAACTAAAATCACCGCCGTGGAGACTTTCTCGCCGCCGCTGAATAGCTCCGCTCGTCTGGAAGGCCTTCATTCTGACCTGATTGACTTCGCCAAGATCGTCGTCGACTCCCTCAAGTACAATCTGCTGCTTGTACGCGGCAGGTCACGTAACTGGGTCGTCCGGCAACTAAATCATGAACTCGGGCTCGGCGCAAAAACACAGGTACGAGACATACGTCCTCGCCGACTTCGGCGCCAATCGAATTCCTCACCAATTGGTCGACTTCGATGATCTCGCGCCTGTCCGGGCTGGAGGTGTAATTCGTAAGTTGTCGCCGCTGGCCTTGCGAGGTTCTCCGGAGTGCCGCCGAACCTGCTTATCAGCTCGATTTCCAGCTGACCACTGGCCGCCCATCCGAGCTGTCGGAAAATCTGCCGCGCGTCGTCTTGCAGGTTAGGATCGCGGACCGCATTTTCTATGAAGGTTATCGGATCGGGGCCGAATGTGTCGGCCAACAGGCCGCTGCGGCGAAGCAAAGTTCGCAAGATATAATCCTGCGAACCGCTGGTCGCATCCGGTGAAACGGCGTCGGGTACAAGTATCGGTCGTTCAGAATCATCGATGAGGTGACCATGGCGGCTGATGTATGTGTAGCAATGCGATAGATTCTCGTCGGACTCGAGGGCGATCGATACATCGGTGTGATCGATTCGCACGCGATGATAGTTCGGTTCGCTCTTGTCGAGAACGGCAAGTTGTGCCTTGTCTGGCCAGAGGATGAACAGTCTGCTGACGGCGTCCTCCACGAGAACCGGGGTGAAGGGCACGTATCCGGGCCTGCTCACGTGCGCGGACAAGCCGACAGCGAGTCCCCGCACCTCACGTGCCAGTGCCATGGGAAGGACTTGACTGGTGGCCTTACTGGAGAATTTAGCCCACAGCTGTGCTGGAGAAGCGTTCGAACCGATGGCTAACAGCGGATGCCTCTGGGCGAGGGGAGCCTGGTTGTGACGGAGCAGTGCATAATTCAGCGGAACTAGGCCGGATCGGTGAGTATCGCCAGGCAGCTGTGCCCCATCGAGCGCAACGTGCCATTGCGATAACCGCCGTCCGGGGCCTGGGAGCAGCGTGAGCATCCGATCGGGCAGCAACAGTCCCGATCGGTCCGGCAACCTGCCTGGATAACCCAGTGGCTGGTGAGCTGGTGGCGAACCAAAGTCTGCGGCCCGGATCGAATGTAGCGTCATGACCGCTCTCCCCAGGCATGCGAGCCGCCAAGGTAAATGACGATTGTTCCAGGCGGGTTAGCTAGCAGCGTCGATGGCGCCGCGCCACCGGTGGCCTTGATCACCGGATCAGGGTATCGAGCGGCGGCGGACGGCTGACGACACGGCGGGCAGTGATAGTACGGTCAGCCCAAGCTAGGGGAGGGGCGGTGGCACGGTGGTGGGGCTAGCGGGGTACAGGTGAGGCGGGCGCTAGCGGTCGTGATGGCGCTGGTGGCTGCGGGATGCGGGTCGCCAGGGCTGAAGGCCGATCCTAGCAAGATCGATATGTGTACCATCCTGACGGACCAGGAGCTGCACGGGCTTGGCGTCACGCCGGATTCCCGCAGGCCGGTCGAACAGCCGGGTTCGGTCGGCTGTGCGTGGCTGGGCCCATCATTCACGCTGGGCCTGGAGCGCGACAAGGACACCGTCGCCTCGTACAAGACCCGCCAGCGTGGCCCGGCGTTCATCGCATTCACAGAGAACACCGTGAACGGCCGGGCCGGTGTGCGGTTCGCGGTCAATGATGGCCGGACCGCCTGTGAGCAGCTGATCGATGGCGGCTCGGTGTCGCTGGTGGTGAGCGTGGCGCGGGCCGCGGGCCCCGGGTCACCGGCGAGCGACTCGTGTGCGCGGGCACTGCGGATCGCGCAGCTCATCGAGCCCCGGCTGCCGAAAGCGGGCAGCTGACCAGTGAGCCCTCGAGGGGCGGCCGGGCGGTAACGGTACGGTCACCCCCTGCTGGATGAGGAGGGTAGCCGATGCCGAACACCTTCGAGCAGAACGGCGCGCAGCAACTGGCGGGCATCGACGCGCAACAGCGCTCTGTGGCGGCTGCGGTGGCCGCTGGCGAGCTGTGGATGGAAGCCGGTGTCGCCGAACGCGCCGCCGCCCGCTGCGAGCAAGCCATCAAGGAACTTGACGATTCTCTTAGAGATGCCGATCAACTCACCCGGTTGCGCAAATTCGGTGACAACGAGGACGGCCATGCCGCTGCGGCGCGGTTCGCGCAGGCCGGCACGGACTACATCGCCACGATGCGGAAAGCCCAGCAGGTGTTCCAGAACATGGCGGTGACCTACCGGGCGGCCGGGCGAACGGTCAGCGAAACCGAGGCGGCGAACGAGCAGATGTTCCGAGGGAGGTCCCAGTGAGGCGCTGTCTGGTGATCTCGCTCGCACTGCTCGCCGCCGGATGCGGTGCCCATACCGCCAGTTCCGCATCGGTGTCGACGGTGGGTGATGCCAGCAATGTGGACATGTGCACCATCCTCACCGACACCGAACTGGCCGGGATGGGTGTTGACCTGGCGAGCCGCAAGCGGAAGAACAGGCTTGGCGAGGTCGGCTGCGGCTGGGTGGGTAAGCCGTTCACCCTGGATCTTGAGCGGGGCAAGGACACCGTCGCCCAGTATCGGGCCCGCCGGAATGACCCGGCGTTCACCAGCTTCGCGGACAACACGGTCAACGGCCGCACCGGGGCGCACCTTTCGGTCGAGCGTGACCGCAGAGATTGCACGCAGTTAATCGACGGAGGACCAGTAGGGCTGGTGGTGAGCGTGGCACAGTCGGGCCTTTACACCGGGCCGCCGATCGATTCGTGCGCCGAGGCGATGCGGATCGCCCAGATGATCGAGCCTCGACTGCCGAAGGCGGGGAGCTGACATGGCTGGAGCCTGGGATGTGATCGCCGGTGCGCTCGGCTTCGGCGGGCCCAGCGGAAACGATCACGGGTCGAGCAACTGGTCGGCCTGGGGGCATCGGGAGATTCGCTCCATGCTGGACCACTCGGTCGACCCGGGGGACATCTTCGACGCCGCCCAGGCATGGCGGGACCAGGCCCGGGGCGACGCGGCCATCGTGACCGGGCTGACCAGCGACCTGCGCCAAACCGTGTCCGGTGGATGGCGTGGCGTGGCGGCCGAGGCGGCACTTGTCCCGCTCGGCGCGGTCGACCAGTGGTCGGCCGGTCACACCGAGATCGCGGATCACACATCGCGGCTGATGGAGGATTCCGGGTCCGCCGCCGCGCGGGCCAAGGCCAGTGTGCCCCCGCCGAAATCGCATAGCTGGATCGAGACGCTAGCGGTCACCGCGGCCACCGGCCCGGTTGGCGGTTTCGCCGATGCCGTGCTGCGGGAGCAGGAACAATCCAACGCGCACGCCGAGGCCGTCCGGATCATGACCACCGTCTACTCGGCACCGATCAACGACCACCGCGCGGCGGTGCCGACCTACCCCCAGCTGGCCGATCCGACCCTGTCGCAGCCCGGTCAGGCGCCCGCTACCGCGTCGGCGCCCGGCGCTCTCCACCCAGTCCCCGGCGGGCCCATCGAGGGCCTCGGCGGAGTGAGCGGCGCTCACCTCACCCGCCCACCGGACGCAGTCGCGCCGCAGAGCGTGGTGAGCGACAGCGGTGCCCACCCGGGCGCGCAGCACGTCCCTCAGGCCGCA
>DASTBN010000155.1:0-3533 GCA_035712045.1 Pseudonocardiaceae bacterium | reverse complement strand
CTGTTCGCTGAGGATGACTACACCTGAGGTCGCGACCAATGTCACTGGGTCGTTGTCGGCGTGGGGGTGCTGGGACGCCGGGTGGTCGGTGCCGACATCGTCGGGGATCACTCAGGCCCGTAAGCGGTTGGGCCCGATGGTGTTGGCGGAGGTATTCGAGCGGGTCGCCGGTCCGGTGGCGACTAGGTCGATGCGGGGGGCGTGGTTGCGGGAGTGGCGGTTGCTGGCCATTGATGGGTTTGACGTGGACCTGCCCGACACCGACGCGAACGTTGCCGAGTTTGGATATGCGGGATCTGGGGACAATAGGTCGGCGTTTCCGAAGGCGCGGGTGGTGGCCTTAGCCGAGTGCGGCACGCATGCGTTCGTGGCTGCTGAGGCCGGGGCCTACCCGGTCGGGGAGAAGACCCTGGCTCATCGGCTTTACCAGCGGTTGCGCCGCGATGAGCTGCTGACCGCCGATCGCAACTTCTACTGCTTCCAGGGCTGGGGGCTGGCCGCGGGCACAGGGGCGGCGCTGTTGTGGCGGGCGCCGACCCAGCTTGAGCTGCCGGTGGTGAAGGTCCTCTCTGACGGCACCTACCTGTCGGTGTTGATCAATCCCACGATCCGGGGTGCCCGCCGCCGCGCGGCGATCACGCGGACCGCCCGGGAGATCGCCGAGGGTGGTGATGCGCAGCTGCTTGACCCCGCCGAAGCGCACCTGGTGCGAGTGGTGGAATACGACGTGCCCGACCGGGAGGGCAACGGCGCCGGCCAACTCCGCCGCAGACAATGCTTTCGGTACGCCTGCCCGCGCGGGATACCGCACCGGCCCGACCCCCTCGGCCAGCTGCTGGCCCAGGCGCCCGTCGAGGAACATCCACCGCAGCAACGCCCGCAACGCCGTCGCCGCCACCTTCAGCGAGCCCGCCGAGCAGCTGCTCGCACGCCAGGCCAAGAACCGGTTCACCTCGCGGATCGTCAACTCAACCACAGCGCCATGGCGGTGCTGGGCGCACCAGCCAAGGAAGGGACGCACCTGGTTCAGGTAGTTCTCCACCGTCGTTGACGCCAGCGAACGCTCACCACGCAGATAACCGGTGAACCCTTCCAGCAGATCCCCAAACTCACCAGACAGGCCACTGCTACCTGCCCCGCACGGATCATCCATAGCCAGCGTCCTTCCATCGATACGGAAGGACCAGCATCGATCAAACCCGGGCCAGATTATGCCGAACTATCCCGGCCAACCACTGCCCTGACCAGCACCATCACACAGACATCGGCATAACCCGATCCTCGGCATAACCCAGGAATTTCGCTTTCATCCTCAGCTCGCGAACCTCTTTCTCCAGTTCCTGGAGACGGGCTCGTCCGGTGATCGACAGTGGTGGTTCCTCGCCGGTGTGCTCAGCCCGGTACGTCGCCACCCAATTTCCAAGGGTGCCTGGGTTGACATGGATTTCCCGGGCGACCTCGGCGATCGGGCGTTGCGTCTGGACCACCACCTTCGCCGCTTCAGTCTTGAATTCGGCGGTATACTTCCTGCGTCGTTCTGGCATTTCTCCCCCTCCATTCCGGGACGGACCTTATTGGGTCCGCTATCCGGAATGTGGGAGGCGCGCCAACCGGGCTGCGGCGGTGGCCTCGCTGGGCCAGAACTGGCGCCGTTGCTGGCCTACAGCGCGAGGACGTCGCGCTTGCCGTTCGACTCGGCGAAGTTAGCCGAGATGTCCCCGGTATCAGTCCCGGGCGGTCAGCGAGACACGAGTTGCCCCGATTACGGTCGCCAGGATCGTGCTTGTCGCCCAGATGCTCGCTGAGTTCAGCCTTCAGAGTGGTCTCGAGCACCGTCTTCGTCAGGATCACGAGCAGGCCTCCCGGGCCGACGAGCTGCTGCTGATCAGGACGAGTCGGCATGGGCTTGATCATCTCTGTTACTGCTGGTCCTTCCCACCAAGCAAGCTCGGCGTGTCGGCAGATCAGTTGCACCCTTTGATCGGACAGTCACCATCAGGTCGCACAGGGGTGTATCGAACAGAAACCTGCACTAAGAACTTAACAGGAAGCCACCAGGGAGTTGTTACGGAAACGCGGTGCGCGGCGATGAAACGTACGATGCGCACAACCAGAAAGTGATGGTGATGCCATCGTCAACGCGACGCATGCTCCGGGAGTATTCATCCGGACACTCGGGCCGTTTCACCGCCAGCTACTCTAATATCTCGTCCACTGTGGCAGGAACAGCTCTACCGGTACCGTGCGGGTCTCGCAGCCCGAGTACGGAATCGATGAACAGGAGTCGGAAACCCTCACGCTCGTCCTCGGCCGCTGGCCGGTTGTCGTGGTGATGTCGAGTTGCGTCGGCCGCGTGCCGTAGACCGATTCCATCAGCGCGTGCTCGGAATCGTTGCTTGCCGTCTGAGACCGGACCCGCTCTTCGACCAACCGCAACGCCTCGAAGACCGCCTCGGATATCCGCCCGGCATCCACCAACGCAAGGGCGGCGGACATCACCGGATGCAGGGTCGGCGTCGTGACCTATGGGATCGACGCCCGCCTGCTCGGCACGCAGGTGACTTCGATGTGATCGTCAACGGCACTTGCGCCCGGCATGTGCGGATGGATGACATCGATCACGATCATCATTCGTGGCTCGTCGTTTGGCGGGCGATGCTCTACGTAGTCTCCTATCTGCACGTCCGTCCCGATCGGCAGGCGCAGCGTGTTGCCCTCCACCCGAGCCGTGGACCCCAGGCGTTTTTCCGTCCCCTCAAGCTGTAGCCGAATCAGTGTGATGAACGTGGTGAAGAAGATCATCTCACATACCTACGTTAGCTCGTCGATAACATATCCTGCGCAACTGCGGAAACGATGCAATAAGACGGCTCAAACGGTGTCCTTTCAGCCAGCTTCTGTCGGTTCATCGCGCCTAGACATACCATCGTTACGGCGGGCGGAGCGGTTAAGGGGCGCAGCGGTGGCGCAGAGACCGCAGGCGCGTCGCTACTATGAACCTCTGCGGCTACACCGTCGGTAGCTGCTACACCGTCGGTAGCAGGGGCCCCGCCGGCAGGAAGGGATGCGCTACGTCGGCGCTCGAGTACCCGGCCAGATGAGCGATCTCCTCGAGAGTCAAGCCTTTCTCGATCAATGTGTCGCCGATACGACGCGTCAGGGTGGCCGTCTCGGGCGACGGCTCGTCGCTGAGCGGTTCCCGCGTTCGCCAGCCCATCGCACTGAACTTCTTGTCGAAGCTCGTGCGCTTGGCGGAACTGATGACTCGCAAGTTCTCGGCACTGTCGGTAAGGTCGGATGGCCCAGGGGAATCTCACCCCTGGGCTCCCACAGAGTGAAGTAGGCCGCCGGTGAGGTGCCCGCAATACGGTCCTTTTCCGTGGCCCCTTCCCCGCGGCGGATGTGCTGGCCGAGCTGGGCGCGCGGGTGCATCTGGCGCACCCGCTGGGAGTGAAGATGTTTTCCTACCGGCGGGTCAAAAACGATGAGCGCGACGCGGCGGATTTAGCGGATCTGCTGCGGATGGGCCGGTT
>DASTBN010000154.1:0-8390 GCA_035712045.1 Pseudonocardiaceae bacterium | reverse complement strand
GTGCCTGGGCCATCAGCAGGGCTAGCAGCATGAAGCCACATGCGGCAAGCAGGGTGTTGGAGACGGCTGTCGAGTAGTTGTGGCCGGTTCGGGTCAGGACGTGGTAGAAGATCGTCGCGAGGGTGGCGGTGCCGATCGCCGAGCCGATTCGCTGCACGGTCTGCACCGCGCCGCCGGCGACCCCGGCCATGTCCACTGGCACGTGCTGGAGGGTCAGCGTCATGTTGGGTGAGGTCACCATGCCGCCACCGAGCCCGGCCAGCAGCATGGGCCCGATGATCACCCATTCCGCTGTGTCCCCGGTGGTGTGCCGGAGCGCCAGCGCGGTGGCGATCAGCCCGATCACCATGGTGGCCAGCCCGTAGACTGTCAGCCAGCGCCCGACCCTGGACACCAGCCGGCCGGCCACGACCGCTGAGGCGGCGACCCCGAGGGCGAAGGGGGTCACCGTCAGGCCTGAGCGCAGGGGCGAGTAGCCCAGCCCGTCCTGAAGAAACAGGGCGAGCACCAGGGGGATGCCGGTGAACCCGATGTAGTACACCAGGCCGATGCTCGATCCGGCGGGATAGCCGGGGGTGCGCGCCAGTCGTGGGTCCAGCAGCGGTCGGCGTCCGCGCTGCCCGGTGTGCAGCTCCCACCAGCAAAACGCCGCGAGCAGCAGCGCAGCCACTGCCCACAGCGACCACAGCCGGCCCCCGCCGCTGCCTGCGTCCACCACGGGTACCAGCAGGCTGAGTACGCCACCGCCGAGCAGCAGGGAACCGGGCAGATCCAGGTCCCTGCCGTGCACATCGCCACCGGTTCGGGAGGGCACGAACCGGGTCGCCAGTACCAGTGCGATAAGGCCGATGGGCACGTTGACGTAGAACACCCAGCGCCAATTGTCGCGGCCGGGGGTCAGGGCCATGATCAGCCCACCGATCACCGGGCCGGCGGCGGTGGCCAGCCCGATCGTCGCGCCGAGGATCCCGAACGCGCGGCCGCGTTCGGCGCCGGAGAACAGCTCCTGGATCAGCCCTGAGTTCTGCGGGATGAGCATGCCGCCGGCGACGCCTTGAAGTAGCCGAGCGGCGATAAGTAGCCGGATGTCCGGTGCCGCACCGGTCAGGGCGCTGGTGACGACAAACGCTGACAGAGCGATCAGGAACATGCGGTGTCGGCCGAGCGCGTCGCCGAGCCGACCCGCTGGTACCAGGGTCAGCCCCAGAGTTAAGGCATAGCCGGACACGACCCACTGCGCGGTCGCCGCCGACACCCCCAGCCCGCGTTCGATGGACGGCAATGCGACGTTGATGATGCTGACATCAAGCAAGGCCATAAACGCCGCAAACTGGGTTACCGCCAGCGCCCGCCACCGCCCCGGATCGGGCACCTCCTGGCCCAACCGGTGCCCGGCGTTGTCCCGGCGTGGCACCTCCCGCGAGGCCCCTGCACCAGTGTTCGTATCGCGGCTCATGGTGGCCTCTTCACCCTTTCGGGTCGCAGTCGATGCTGCCTTGGCGTTACGTCACTCGATCTGGCCGACTGCGTCGGAGCTGTTCCGTCTTATCTGGGCAGCTTGGCCTTCACGTGGGCGTGGGTCATCACGACCAGCGGCAAGCATGACTGGTGGCTAACCGAAAATTTCGGCTTGGGGCGCCACTGGAGCTGGCCACCAACAGGCGCAGCGAGTGCTACTCGGATTAGCCTGCTGCGGGGAGGGTTGCCCGCAGGGTCGGCCAGTCGACTTCTGGAACCCCACAACTTAGAGCGTCCGGCAATTGAGATGGCTGCGTGTCGTTGCAGGTAGACCAGCATCCCTGATCGAGCCACCTTGGCCGGAATCTGCGACATGATCGCACCCGCTGCCCGACCAACCATGCATGCACCTGGACCGCGGCTACGACTCGGCCAAGACCGGGGACCTGCTCGAGATCTTGGGCTATGACGCCGACATCGCCCTCAAGGGCACGCCCGCCCCGATCCAGGCCGGCAACCGCTGACCCACCCGCTCCACCACCACCCGCCGCCTCCGCTGACGATCATTCGCCGGTCGGCCTCCAGCCGCAGCACCCGGCGGGTGCCGTTCTCGCTGAGCCGGTTGGCGAGCACGGCCCCGGCCGAGCCGCCGCCGACGATCACAACGTCGAACTCGCCGGTCATTTCCCGATTGTTTCCGCCACCTGTCCCATCAGCGTCGCGAATGGCATGTCCAGGGCCGCGTAAACGTCGTTCGCCTTGGGATCGGCGTTGTCGGCCATGATCTCGACCATGAGGGTGGCGTAGTCCGACACCTCGATCCCGAGAGCGGTCAGGCGGGCGAGACCCGCCTCTCGTTTGTGGTGGCTAAAGGTGCCGCAGGCGTCGAGAGCGACCACCGGCTGGTAGCCCTCCGCCTGCGCGGCGATGGCCGGCAGTGACGCGCACACCTCGAACGAGAGCCCGGCCAGGATCAGGTGGTCGCATCCAGTCTGCCGGACCTTAGCGACGAAGGTCTCGTCGTCCCACGCGTTGACCGTCGACCTGTCATGGATGTCGAAGTCGCCGAGCACGGCCTGCAACTCAGGGATGGTGGGTCCCCACATGCTCTCGCGCGCCGTGGTGACCGCGACGATGGGCAGGCCCAGCACCTGTGCGGCCTTCGCCAGTCCCACGACGTTGTGCTTCAGCTCGGCGACGTTGAGATCCCGAACGCCGGTGAAGAGGCCGACCTGGTGGTCGATGAGTAGGACGGCGGTGTTGTCCCGGGTCATCCTGGTGCGAGGAGCGGCAGTCATGGTCGTCTCCGTTCATCTGTGTCCCGCTCACCCGAGCGGTGCAGCGTTATCGATGCGGTGTAATCGTGTTGCGTGCGGGTTCGCGCCAGCTAGCCCATCACCGTAACGCCGGGAGAACCGCGCCCGAAGGCGCTGGTCGATGCGTCGTCGCTGTCGTCGAGTGCCAGCATTGAGGTCCAGCTTCGCGGGGTTCCGTTTCCCGCCGGATGTGATCATGATCGCCGTTCGCTGGTACCTCCGATACGCGCTGTCCTACCGAGACGTCGAAGAACTGCTGGCCGAGGGGGGCATCCCTGTCGATCACGTCACCATCTATCGCTGGGTACAGCACTTCACGCCGCTGCTGGCCGAGGTGGCCCGCTCGTGCCGGCACGGGGTCGGTGACCGCTGGTGGGTCGATGAAACCTACCAAGGTCACCCCGGTAGAGGTCATCACCGAGAAGGCGGCGGTCTACCCGCGTGTCCTCGAGGAGTTGGCTCCGGGCGCCTGGCACCACACCGAGCCCTACGCCAACAACCGGATCGAGGCCGATCATGGACAGCTGAAGCGGCGCCTGCGGCCGATGCGCGGGCTCAAGACCGACCGTGGAGCTGCGGTCGTCATCACCGGGCACGCGTTGGTACCGAACATCCGCCACGGACACTATGAACTCGGGGTCGAAGAACCCACAACGCTGCGGGTAGTGGCTGCCTTCGCCGAGCTGGTCGTGGCGATCTGATCGCTGTTCACCCTCGGGTTCGTCGCCAGCCCCGGCGGGGTGCCCACGGTCATCAACGTGCTGGCCGCAGCGACCGGGCTGGTGGTCATCGCCTTGCAGATTGCCTATCTGCCGGCGCTGTATGCGGCGTTCAATCGCCGGGAGACCGACGTGACGCTGCTTAGCGCCCGGGCGGGCCTGCCGCCGTGGGGACCGGAACTCTTGCTGCGTACCCGGTACGGGGTACACACGCGCACCGACGACTTGCCACAGTTCTACGCCCAGTGGGAGCGGTGGGCGGCCGACGTAGCCGAAAGCCACGCCAACTACCCGGTGCTGGCGCGCTTCCGCTCACCGCAGCCGCTATCGTCCTGGCTCGTCGCGCTGCTGGCGGTGATGGATTCAGCAGCGATGCTGCTGGCGCTGTGCCCCAGCCGGGACCGGATCGAGCCGCGACTGGCGATCCGCATGGGGTTCACCGCGCTTCGCGAAATCGGCTCGGCGCTGAACATCAGCTACGACCCCGATCCCGACCCGAATGGTGACATTGGCTTGACCTTCGCGGAGTTCGCCGCCGCGGTGGGCCAGTTACAGACCGTCGGCTTCCCGATGGAACGCACCGCAGCCGAGGCCTGGCCGCACTTCCGTGGCTGGCGCGTCAACTACGAAGCACTGGCTTACGAACTGGCCTGGCGTACCGACGCGGTACCGGCACCCTGGTCCGGGCCGCGCCGATGGCCCACAACCCCAATCCCGGTACGACGGCCTCCCGACCGGACACCGGATGAAACCCGTGCCACGTCTCCGAATTCAAACGACCGATCACCACCGCCTCAGTCTCCGACGCCGCCGCAGCCGCCGCGCCAGTGACCTGGCGGACCTTTCAAAGTCGCTAGCGTGTCGCGACACACCTGGCGCTGCGGACTAAGCGTGCTGGGTGAGGGCCCAGCGTCCCAGCTTGGTTCCGCACCACAATCGGCGTCTCAGGAGGTCATTGGGAGAATTAAAATCTCCCAACGACCGGCGCTCCCTGAGCAGGGCATCCAGCACTCTTACTGGCGAGCCGACGCTGTAGTTCATCCACTGATCGAGCGCGTGTGGGTGCTGAATTGGTCATTCACGTCATGCGACCTGGGTGTATTCGTGTATCAACCCGCCGAGCAGATCACGATCCGTCCGTGGGCTCTCGCTATCGCCACGTTCATGACATGACCCCCACGTTGCATTCACCAGTCTTCGGCCGACCAGGCACCGCCGATCCCTGTTGGCACTATCCCGGCCGCGCCGCAATGTGCGCGCTAGTCCATGAACACGCTCCATGCGACGGCGTTGAGGTTATCGGTGAGGAAGATGTCCGTCCCGCCAAGACGCTCATTCCACGAGGTGGGCATGAGCTCTGCCGCGCGAGCCACGACCGCGTCCATCCAGACCTTGAGCCGCGCCTGCTTGTTGTTGTCCGGCACGCCGACCGCAGCAGCGGCCTCCCTCAGGTCCACCAGGCGCAGCGCCTCGGTGGCGCAGGTCCGCAGGTCGCGGATGTATTCACGGTTGGTCTGCACGTCCTCGGGAGTCCCGAAAAGGGCCATGTGACCGGACACGACGGTCTCGAAGTCATACTCCAGCATCTGGTCCATGGCACGAAAGTACGTGGGCACGTGCGGCGCGAAGAGAAGACGGAAGAACGGCGCATTCTTCACCGTGAAGCTGTCGATCGCCGTCAGGAGCTTCTGTTCCGGGAGATGGATGAAGAGATTGCCGGGCTGATGCCAGTCTCCCGTGTAATCGAAGATGAATTTTACTCCATCGATTTTCAGCTCGTTTCCCGTCCCGCTGAAGGTTTCGTTGGGCAGTGGCCGATGGTCGTCGTGCGCCTCTTCGATGAACTTGGCAGTGAGCTCGTGAGAGATGATCTTCAGGCCGTTTCGTACCAGCAAGTGGGCGGAGCCGATGTGGTCGGCGTGCGCGTGGCTGTAGATCAAGTGAGTGACCGGCTTAGAGGTGACCTCCTCGATACCCGCCAGCAGGTTTCCGCCTAGGTCCGGCGGCGCGTCCACCACGATCACGCCATTCCTGGTCACGAGGAACATGGTATTCACCATTCCGCTGGTGATGCCGTAGGCACCGCCGCCCAGTTCCGTGACGCGATAACCGCCATCAGGAATTTCCGGTCCCCCGGCGAATTCCGGCACGGGCGCGAATTCCGTCATTTTTTGACTTCCTGTCACGATTCGGCTGGGCGAACGTTGGCGCGCTATAAGTCATCATCGGCTGCGGGGTGAAGCACTGGATGGCGAAACTCCCCCGACGCGAGCGGTGGGGTCGTCGGCCGCTGTGGTGGCGAACATACTCGGTGAGCACTTGTACGTAGGTGCCGCCGACTGCGGCAGGGCTCAAATGCCCGATTTGTCATGGTTTTTCACAGGGATTGCAGAGCCCGCTTTGCCCCTTTGAGCCGTGGCGAGGACGCCCTTCGGCTCAATGCAACAGTGCCCCCACACCTGGGCCAATCGCTTAATGCCGTCGTGGAGCCCTCAGATGGAGTTCGCGGCGGTCCGGATCACGTCGAGGACGGCGCTGGGATGGGAAAGCATGGGGACGTGGCTGCTGTTGATGTCGCAGGTTTTGGCGCCCATGCGTTTCGCGGCGAATCGTTGCAGCTCGGGATGGACGGTCCGGTCGTCATTGGCCACGATGTACCAGCTCGGCTTGGATCTCCAGGCGGTGCCGTGCACCTTGTGAGTGAACAGGTCCGCGTCTGGCGGGATGTGGGTTGCCCAGACCAGCTTTCGCTCCTGTTCGGGGAGATCCCCCGCGAAGCACCTCACGCCGTCTGGGCGCAGCCAGATACGCCCGTCCGCGAGTTCGATGTGGGAGAAGACCTCCGTGGCAGGGAACTGGTCCTGCTGGCTTTGCGACGTCTCGGTTTCGTCCGGGGCGAGCGCGGCGATGTAGACCAGCCCGGCGACGCGGTCATCGGTACCCGCGGCGGTGATCACGGTGCCACCGTAGGAGTGACCGGCCAGGAGAACCGGGCTGCTGACCCGCCCGAGCGTCCGGGTCACCGTCGCGACGTCGCCCTCGAGGGTGTCCAGGCTGTGCTGCGAGGTCATCACCTCGAACCCCTCCGCCTGAAGCGGGGGGATCACCTTGCTGAAACACGAACCGTCGGCCCAGAGCCCGTGGACGAACACGATGCTAGCTTTGGCAGGCATTTCCGTTCCTTTACCGAGACAGGAAGACGACGATCCAACGCTATGAGCGACCCAGCGGCTCTGGCTATCGCACGAACACGCGATCCCTTAACCGCGCGACGCGCCAGAGGTGAGAACTGGCCACGCTGGCTGTTGCGACTCCTGGTTGGTCGAACTCGCGAACGGCCAGTGGAAGTTGGTTGCACGCGGGTGCGCCTCCGCGAATCAACCGCTGACGCGGCCCTGGGCACGTGCCCAGGGCTACGCCGCCGATGCGTGGCGACACAAGCTTGCCGCAGTTTGCGATACAAGCCTGGGCTTAGACCGAACGTCTCTGGTGCTGTTTGACGTGTCCACGTTGTTACTTCGAGACCGACGCCGGTAACGGATTCTGTGAGCCTGGGTTCTCCAGGGAACGTCGCGTGGAACCGCAGATCACCATCGGGCTGCTCACCGACGCTGCCGGGTTCCCACTGATGATGGAGGCGTTCGACGGCAACCGCGCCGAGACCACCACCATGTGCTGCCCACGATCACCGCGTTCATGACCGCCCACGACCTCGCGGACGTGACGGTGGTCGCGGACACCGGGATGATCTCTGCGGCTGACAAGAAGACCATCGAGGCTGCGGGGCTGTCTCCAGGTTCGCGCTTGAGTTCAAGTAGTGGCATGCCTTCAAGACCGCTCCGACCTCAACACATGGTGTGCGGGCGTGCGATGCTGGGCCAGGGTTCCGCTTTCCGCGGAGCACCGTGATCAACACGAGCGCCAGGAGAGCCATGTCAGACCCGATCGTGACTGTGCGAGCCGATAGAGCCGTTGTCGAAAGACGCCGCGAAGCACGTACGCAGCCTCGCCATCACGAACGAGTACGCAGGGCTGCATCGCAACGGCGAGATCGTCCTCCACGACCACAAATCGAACGCGTACTCCACAGTTGATCACGAGCTAGGCTAGCGAGTTAGGTCTGGCGGCCGCGATGGCTTTCAGGATGGGTTCGGCCCGTTTATGAGCCTGGTCCGCTGGGCTGTCTGGAGGTCGCCGATCCATCTCAACGCAGACAGGGAGGGCAGGAAGAGATACTCGCCACCGCGCAGCACGTTGAACGTCTGGATGCCGTGGATGCGGCGCCTGACCGGGTGTTGCGGAATAGTGAACGTGGCTCCGTCCTCCTGCAGCCCGACGTTCGGATCGCGTTCGGCGCCCAGGTTCATGAAGTTGCCGTTGTTGATCCATTCTTGTTGCAGGAACTCCATGATGGCCATTGCCTTGGCGCTGATGAAGATGAAGTGGATCCCGCGGGCGACGTCGTCGTCCTGCTCGGAGGTCGCGTCCGGGTCGTAGGGTGCCCCGTAGGTCGTGCTGCGCCGGATGATGCGGTGGACGTTCACGTCGGTGAGTAGGGCCATGATGGTGTCGCGCGGGTTCATGCGCCGCATGTGCGAGCCGAGCGGCACCTGCCGGCCGATCGGATCGGCGGCATAGGTGAAGTCGTTGTTGCGGCGCGGGTCCGCGCCGAGCGCCGGGTCGTCGTGCGTGGGCGCGAGCGTCAACGGCGCGCCGCTGCGCCAGCGGCCCACCAGCTTCGCCGCGAGCAGCTCCCGCTCCTGCTCCGTCCCAGCGTGCTCGTGCAGGAATCGGTTGAACGTCCCGACCTGCGACTGGTACTTGCGCAGCCCCACGAACGTGCCGTTTCGTCCCAGCACGTCCGGGCGGGGCATCGGCAGCGGCACGCCTGCTTCGC
>DASTBN010000153.1:0-2032 GCA_035712045.1 Pseudonocardiaceae bacterium | reverse complement strand
ACATCCTCACCTTCAATCTTGGCCACCAGCCCATCGCCCTGGTGCAAGCAGGCCACGGCCGCTACTCCAACCACATAGCGGGCATATTCCGGGCTCAGGCGGGCGACATCTACTCGCTCATCACCACCGACCGGGCCAGCGCCACGCACCTGCTGGACAGCCAGCAGGTGGCGGCCGTGGTCGTGATACCCAGGAATTTCGATGCCGCCGTCGCGCGCTGCCCGGCGCTCCAGCCGGATCAGATCATCCACGACTACACCTACGCCCGGTCGGGCTGTCCCGCCGCCCGGCTACAGGTGACGCTCGACAACGCCAACGCTAACTTCGCTGGTGAAATCCGCCGCGCGCTGTCGGAGACGGTGGCGTTCTTCGACGCTCCCGACATCGTCACACCGGTCTCGGAAACCGAACTCGACATGAGCGACCTGAACCCGTACCGGGTCAACGTGATGACCGCCTTGACGCGCGCCAACACGGTCGACTACATCCACTACGCCGTGATCCCCTGCCTCGTGCTGCTCATCCTGAGCGTCGGGGTGATGGGCACCGCCCTATTGTGCGCGCGGGATATCGAACGCGGCACCGCCCGGCACCTGGCGCTGGCGCCGGTGTCCCCCGCAGTGCTCATCGCGGGCCGCCTCCTCGGCGGGGTGCTGGTCTCGCTCGTGGTGATCGTGCCCACCCTGGCCATCGCCACCTTGACCGGGCTTATCGCGCCACCAGCCGGGCACTGGCCCGCTATTGCGCTGGTCTTCCTGGCCACCGCGGTGTGCGCGGCCGGGCTGGGCGCCGTGGTGGGCGCCACCATGCGAGGCTCCCGGGCCGTGTCCATGGCGGCGGCGGTCATCTGCACCTACCTGTTCTTCCTCGGCGGCGGGTTCACTACGGTCCAGTTCCTGCCGGGGTGGCTGCGCCAGGTCACGACGTTCGTGCCCATCCGTTACGCCATCGACGGGCTTCGCCAAAGCCTGTTCTATCCCGGCCTCTACGGCTTCGGAGCGGACATGCGGGTGCTGCTCGGCACCGCGATCGTCGCCGTCGTCGTCGGCGGCGTCGTTGTGCGCAGAGCCTGGAGCCGCTGACCTCACCCGGGCTTCCGGGAGGGCACGCTCGCAGCCGGTATCCGGCACTTGAGCTGCCCCTCCCGGGGTGTGGACCGGAGGCAGCCTTTGGCCATAAGGTGCCCTAATACCGCTTGGGGGGTGAGATCAGGCGTGAATGCCCTGCACAGCGACCAGGCGTACGACGTAGAGCTTCGTGCTGTGACCAAACGGTTCGGCTCGCTGACAGCCGTCAACGGCGTCACCTTGAAGGTGCGCAAGGGCGAGTTCCTGTCACTCCTGGGGCCATCCGGCTGCGGCAAGACCACCTCGCTGCGGTTGATCGCCGGCTTCGAGCAGCCGGACGAGGGCGAGATCCTGATCGGCGGCATGGATGCGGTCAACGCCCCGCCCTATACCCGCGACGTGAACACCGTGTTCCAGCACTACGCGCTGTTCCCGCACATGTCCGTGCTGGACAACGTGGCCTACGGGCTCAAACAGCGCAAGGTCGGCAAGCCGCAACGGCACGCCAAGGCCCGTGAGGCACTGGAACTCGTGCGCATGACGGGCCGCGAGAACGACCGGCCGGCGATGCTCTCCGGCGGCCAGCAGCAGCGGGTCGCGCTGGCCCGGGCGCTGGTGATGAACCCCCGGGTGCTGCTCCTTGATGAACCCCTGGGCGCGCTGGACCTCAAGCTGCGCAAGGAAATGCAGATAGAGCTGAAGCGCATCCAGCATCAGGTGGGCATCACCTTCATCTACGTCACTCATGACCAAGAAGAAGCCCTGTCCATGTCCGATCGGGTGGCGGTGATGTCCAATGGTGTTATCGAGCAGCTCGACGAGCCGCGCGCGATCTACGACCGGCCGCTGACCCCGTTCGTCGCGGACTTCATCGGGGACATGAAC
Source organism: Pseudonocardiaceae bacterium (assembly GCA_035712045.1). Lineage (GTDB taxonomy): Bacteria > Actinomycetota > Actinomycetes > Mycobacteriales > Pseudonocardiaceae. Next base: position 80 of record DASTBN010000153.1, on the reverse strand, counting down.
TTCCTCGACGGGGAGGTCGTCGAGGCCGCCGACGGAGGCTTCGCCATCGATGCCGGCGCGGGCATCGTCGTGCGCGGCCG
>DASTBN010000152.1:0-4108 GCA_035712045.1 Pseudonocardiaceae bacterium | reverse complement strand
GCTCAGCGACCACCGCGGCCTTGAGCTGACGCTGCACCACCGGGTCGACATGCTGGAAATCGCAGCCGCCGCAGCCACCGGGTCCCGATACCGGGCAGGGCGGCGGCACCCGGCCAGCAGCGGGTTCCAGTACGGTCACCGCGTCGGCGCGGCAGTAGGACCCGCCCCGGTCCTCGGTCACCACCGCCTGAACCCGCTCGCCGGGCAGCGCGTGCCGGACGAACACCACCCGGCCCTCATGACGGGCGACGCAGAACCCGCCATGGCCCACCGGCCCGACCGTCAGCTCCAGCTGGGTTCCGACACTGCTCATCGCCGGTCACTGGAGCCGACGCCCCAGCGCACCGGATCCGGGGCGGGCTGCCGCCGCTTAACCACCCGGTCGGAGGAACGCAGCTGCCACGGCACGCTGGTCACCATCACTCCCGGCTCGAACAGCAGCCGGGTCTTGAGCCGCAACGCGCTCTGATTGTGCAGGAAATGCTCCCACCAGTGGCCCACGACGTACTCCGGGATGAACACCGTGACGACATTACGGGGGTTGTCCGAGCGGGCCCGTTTCACGTAGTCAAGCACCGGCTTCGTGATCTCCCGGTACGGCGACTCGACAACCTTCAGCGGAACGGGAACGCCCCGCTCCTCCCACTGGGCGACCAGTTCCCGGGTGCTCGCGTCGTCGACGTTGACCGTGACCGCCTCCAGCGCGTCGGGGCGAGTCGCGCGGGCATAGGCCAGTGCCCGCAGGGTTGGCAGGTGCAGCGTGGACACCAGCACGATCGCGTGGTTGCGGGAGGGCAGCACGGTGTCGGCCTCCCGGGGAACCAGCTCAGCCGAGACCCGGTCGTAGTGCTTGCGGATCGCCCGCATCAGCCCGAAGATCGCGACCATCGCCGCGATGGCGATCCACGCGCCCTCGGTGAACTTCGTGATCAGCACCACCACCAGCACCGAGCCGGTCATCACCAGGCCGAGGAGGTTGATCGCCTGGCAGCGCCGCATCCGGCGCCGCCGCGCCCGGTCCGGCTCACCGGCGAGCAGCCGGTTCCAGTGCCGCACCATGCCGGTCTGGCTCAGCGTGAACGAGACGAACACCCCGACGATGTAGAGCTGAATCAAGCGGGTGACCTCGGCCCCGAACACGAGCACCAGGACGGCGGCCGCGCTGGCCAGAAAGAGGATGCCGTTGGAGAAGGCCAGCCGGTGGCCACGGGTGTGCAGCTGGCGGGGCAGGTACCGGTCCAGCGCCAGGATCGAGCCCAGCACCGGGAAACCGTTGAACGCGGTGTTCGCGGCTAGCACCAGGATCAGCGCGGTTACTGCGGCGATGAAGTAGAACGCCACCGGAAAGCCATCGAACACCACGTGCGCGATCTGCGCGATCAGCGTTTTCTGCTCGTAACCGCGGGGCGCGCCGATCAGCTGCCGCACCGGGTCATCAGCCATCCTCACCCCGGTGAGCTGGGCCAGCACGATCAGTCCCATCAGCATGGTGACCGCGATGCTCCCGAGCAGCAGCAAGGTGGTGGCGGCGTTGCGGGACTTCGGCTTCTTGAAGGCCGGCACCCCGTTACTGATGGCCTCCACACCGGTGAGCGCCGCGCAACCGGAGGAGAACGCCCGCAGCACCAGGAATACCAGCGCGAAACCAGCGAGCTGGTGACCCTCGCCGTGCAACCCGAATCCGGCGGATTCGGCGCGCAGGTGCTCACCGAGCAGCGCCACCCGGATGAACCCCCAGGCGAGCATCACGATGATCCCAGCCATGAACGCGTAGGTGGGGATGGCGAACGCGGTCCCGGATTCCCGGATCCCGCGCAGGTTGGCCGCGGTCAGCACAATGACCGCGGCGACCGCGAAACTCACTTTATGGGTGGCCACGAACGGCAGCGCCGAGCCGATGTTCGACGCCGCCGAGGAGATCGACACCGCTACCGTGAGGACGTAATCGACCAGCAGGGCACTGGCCACCACCAGCCCCGCGGTGGCGCCCAGGTTCACCGTCGCGACCTCGTAGTCCCCGCCCCCGGAGGGGTAGGCCCGCACGTTCTGCCGGTAGCTGGCGACCACCACCAGCATTACCGCCGCGACGGTGAGCCCCACCCACGGCGCGAAGGAGTACGCCCCGATCCCCGCCACCGACAGCACCAGGAACAGCTCTTCGGGCGCGTAGGCGACCGAAGACAACGCGTCGGAGGCGAACACCGGGAGCGCGATGCGCTTGGGCAGCAGTGTGTGGCTCAACCGCTCGCTGCGGACCGGACTGCCGACAAGGATCCGTTTGACCGCGGTCGCGAGCTTCGGCACGCCCATGAGCGTACGGGCGGGAGATGGCCAGACAGGGTACGGTGAGGCAATCACGATACGGTTTTCATCAGCGCCCCGCGCAGCCCCATCGACCCCGGAGTGACCGTGTGCATGTCGTGATCATGGGTTGTGGCCGGGTTGGTGCTGGGCTGTCACTGGCGCTAGAACGCCTCGGCCACGACGTGTCGGTGATCGACCAGAATGAGCGGGCCTTCCGCAGGCTGGGCACCGAGTTCCACGGCCAGCAGGTGCGCGGCTCCGGTTTCGACCGCCGAGTGCTGATCGAAGCCGGGATCGAGCGCGCCGAGGCCTTCGCGGCGGTCTCCAACGGCGACAACTCCAACATCATTTCCGCGCGGGTGGCCCGGGAAAGCTTCGGGATCACGCGGGTTGTCGCCCGGATCTACGATCCCAAGCGGGCCGCCGTCTACGAGCGGCTCGGCATCCCGACCGTGGCCACGGTGCCCTGGACCACCGACCGGTTCCTGCGGATGCTGCTGCCCGACGGGATGGCGACCGCGTGGCGCGACCCGTCCGGCACAGTGGCGGTGCTGCAGCTGCCGCTGCACGAGGGGTGGGCCGGGCGAACCGTCGGTGAGCTGGAAGAACACACCAGCGCCCGGATCGCCTTCATCGTCCGGTTCGGCACCGGAGTGCTGCCGGGCCACAACACCGTGGTGCAGGCGGATGACCAGGTCTATGCCGCCGTCGTCTCCGGCACCGTCACCGACGTCACCACCGCGGCGGCCACCGCACCGCCGAACGACTGAGCCAACCCGCCAAGCCTGCCACCCGAACCTGGGAGCCGCCATGCGCGTGACGATCGCCGGAGCAGGTGCGGTGGGCCGGTCCATCGCGGCCGAGCTGCTGGAGTTCGGCCACCAGGTGATGCTCATCGAGCGGGATCCCGATCAGATCGAGCCGCACGTCGTCGAGGACGCCGAGTGGGTTCTCGCCGACGCCTGCGAGGTGGCCTCCCTGGAGGAGGCCGGCCTGGAGCACTCCGACGTGGTGATCGCCGCGACCGGCGATGACAAGGTCAACGTGGTGGTCTCGCTGCTGGCCAAGACCGAATTCGCGGTACGCCGCGTGGTAGCCCGGGTCAACGACCCGCGCAATGAGTGGCTGTTCACCGAGGCGTGGGGGGTGGACGTCGCGGTGTCGACCCCGCGGATGCTCGCCGCGATGGTGGAAGAGGCCGTCTCCGTCGGCGATCTGGTCCGGCTGATGACCCTGCGGCAGGGCCAGGCCAACCTGGTCGAGGTCACCCTCCCCCCGGACACCCCGCTGGCCGGGCGGCCGGTGCGGCAGCTGCGGCTGCCGACCGACGCCGCGCTGGTCACGATCCTGCGGGGTGGCCGGGTGATCGTCCCGCAGGACGATGATTCCCTGGAGGGTGGCGACGAGCTGCTCTTCGTCGCCTCCGCGGAGGTGGAGCCCGACGTCCGGGCAGCGCTGCGCCGTCCATGATCCGGGCTGTCCGTAACGCTTACGCGGCGACTCGCATCGCGCGGCGGATCGCCCAGATGGTGACCAGGGCAGCCACGGCGGTGAGCGGCAGGCCCATCGCCAGCCGGGCGATCCCAAGCCAGTCCGTCTCCCCCAGGTCGTAGAGGTAGCCCAGCACGACGAACCGGGCCAGCAGGAACACTGCCCAGACCGCGGTCGCCACATCGAAGCCCCAGCGCGCGCGGCGGTCGTCCCGCCAGCCGAAACCGGATCGATTGAGCACTGACCACAGCACACCGATCAGCGGCCGCCGGATCACCAGCGACACCATCAAGACCAGGCCAGCGATCAGGCT
>DASTBN010000151.1:0-4615 GCA_035712045.1 Pseudonocardiaceae bacterium | reverse complement strand
TGATCGACGACGTGGGACGCCGGCACGGGCGGCTGCGGGGCGGCACCGCCGCCGCGTTCCTGCGCTGCGACGATGAGGCGCTGCTCACTGAGCTGCTGGCGCATCCGATCGCCGCGCGCTGCGGGTTGCGGCGGCTCGCGCCGACCGTCCTGGTCAGCCCGCTGTCGCTGGCGCTGTTGCTGGAGGAGGTCCGGGGCGCGGGCTTCCTCCCGGTCGCTGAGGGCGCTGACGGTGAGGTGGTCGATCTGCGGGCCGGTGCCCGCCGGGCCAAGATCCGGGTGCAGCCACCGCGCCGCGCCACCGCGCCGTCGGCCCCGTCCGAGGAACAACTCGCCGCTCTGGTGGCCGGGGTACGAGCCGGTGACGCCGCCAACACCGCGCGCCGACCGGCGGTGAGCGCCGCTGTGGCGTCCACTTCTGACACGCTGGGCCTGCTGCGGCAGGCTGCCTGGGCTGGCCGCAACGTCTGCATCGGCTATGTGGACTCCTGCGGTGTGTCCAGCAGGCGGATCGTGCGCCCGGTGAGCGTGGGCGGCGGCGTCCTGGAGGGCATCGACCGCACTGCCGATGAGATACGGCGCTTCCCCCTGCACCGGATCACCTCCGCCGCCGTCATCACCGACAGCCCAATTCCCGGCGGCCCGATTCCCGGCGGCCCAATTCCCGGCGGCTGAGTCACCGGCAATGGGCGCTCAGGCGCGCGCGGTGTTCTGGAGCTGGGCGCGGAGTTCGGGAGTGAGCAGCTTCCCAGCCCGGTCCACAAGCAGGGTCATCTCGTACCCGATCAAGCCGATGTCGCAGCTCGGCGCGGCCAGCACGGCGAGACTGGACCCATCGCTGATCGCCATGGTCAGCACGATGCCCCGTTCCATCTCCACGACGGTCTGCATCACCCCGCCGGCCTCGAAGCATCGGGCCGCGCCCTGGGTCAGGCTCACCAGGCCCGAAGTAACCGCGGCGAGCTGATCGGCGCGGTCCCGGGGCAGTCCTGAGGACGCGACCAGCAGCAAACCGTCGGCGGAGACCACGACGGCGTGCGCCACCCCGGGCACCTGCTGTACGAAGCTGTCCACCAGCCAGCCGAACTGGCTGGGCTGAACCGGAGGCTGGCGCCCTGCTGTCGTCACTGCTGATCTCCTCAGATGGGTCCATACTCGTTACCGTCCGCGCCGAAAGATCGTGCCGGAGTGCCAGTCTCGTCCCACTGTTCATCGGGACCGACACGGGCATGCCGCCCGACTCGTAGGCCGCGCTGGTACCTGCCCAGCCGGTTACGCACGTCGTCCGGCGTCCGGGCCATGGCGGCGGTCGCCAGTGTCTGGGACAGCGGGCTGTCCACATCCGATACCAGATGCGCGCGAGGCTGCCGCTGGGGCAACCCGGCCTCGGTCAGCCCGTGATCGGCCGGGTCGCGCAGCGCTTGCGCGGCCCGCCAGCCCTCGTCGAAAGGAGACCCCCACGCGGTCTGGGCTAGCTGCGGTGAGTCACTGGCCGCCGCCGAGGTCTGCTCGCGGAACCAGGCCGACACCATCTCAAAGATCTGTTCGCGAACCTCAGCGGATCCGCTGGCGTGCGGGTTTCCCGCCAGCGGCTCGGGCTGCGCCAGGGGATCTGGTGGGGCCTCGGAGCCGAATAGCTCGAGCCATTCCTCCTGCGCTGTGCGGGGACGGCTGGATGAGAATGGCCCATCGCCGAGCCATCCCGGGCTGAAGAGGTCAGCGGCGTCCCCTGGCCCGGCTCCGGCCTCGACGACCGACACCCGCAGGGGCGCCTGCTCCCCCCGTGCCCGCGGGGCTGGCTCCGGCGCTGCGGTCCCGGCCGACTCCGCGCTGGCCAGTTCAGCGCTGACTAGTTCAGCGCTGACTAGTTCAGCGCTGACTAGTTCGGGGGGGAGCAACACGGTCGCGGTGATGCCGCTGCCACCGGCACGCTGGCGCAGCCGGACTGAGATGCCGTACTGCGCGGCCAGTTCACGCACCACGAACAGCCCGGCCTGACCCGCTGGCGGCGGGTCCGCCGGATCGAGCGGCGACGCCAGCCGATCGTTGGCCGCCGCCAGCGCCTGCGCGGGCATGCCCTCCCCCGGGTCGGTGATCTCCACCAGCAGGGCGCCCTCTCCGGTGAGCGAACCACCCAGGGTGACGATCCTGTCCCAGGGCGCGGCACTGGCGGCGTTGTCCAGCAGCTCCGCGAGCAGGTGAACCAGGCCGGTCACCACCGCGGCGTGCACCGTGAGCGCGGGGGGCGGGTATACCGTCACCCGTGTCCCGTCGTCGCTCTCGGCGACGGCGGCGCTGAACACGTCCAGTACCGGCACCGGGGTATCAGCGGCCCGGCGTGCGGTCCCGCCCGCTATCACGAGGAGGTTGTCGCTGTGCCGGCGCATCCTGAGCGCTAGGCCAGTCAGCTGATCGAGACGGCTCAGCAGCGCGGGATCCCCCGCTTGCGCTCGCGCCTCCTGGAGCAGGCGGAGCTGTTGTTCCTGCAGACCTTGATTGCGCCCGGAGAGCCGGAGCAGGATGTCGTTGAGGCAGCTGCGCAGCTGGGCCTGCTCGGCCGCGAGCCGCACCGCCTCGGCGTGCACCGTGTCGACGGCACGGGCGACCTGCCCGACCTCCTCCCTGGAGTCCACCGGCACCGGATCGACCCTGGCCTGGCCTGCGGCACCATCAGCGCCGCGCATCTGCCCGATGGCCTCCGGCAATCGCCGGTCAGCGACCTCGAAGGCGGCGGTGCGCAATGCCCGCAGCGGCCGCAGCAAAGATCGCACCACCACGATGAGCAGAGCCACGGCGAACAGCAGGAGGACACTGATGACCGACCCGTCCCGCAGTGCCTGGCGCAGCGCCTGATCCCCGCGCTGGACAGCGTCCCCGCGTAACCCGCTCAGCAACGTGATCTGCCCTTGCCACAGCTCTTCCACGGTGGCGGAGGCGGCGGCGTTCCAGGCATCGGGAACGGCCTCTAGCGGCGCTCTCCGGACCGCGTGTTCAAGTGCGGCGTCCAGCAGCCGCCTGCGGTCCGTCACCACCCTGGCCTGGAAGGAGGATGAGCGTTGCACGGGCGTGCCCACCTGGCCGAACTCAGCCGCCGCAGCGTCAAAACGGGCCTGCGCGGTGCGCAGCATCACCTGCTGCTCTGTCGACAAGCCATCGGTCAGGATGCCTGCCTGCAGCACCGCGTGCTGCCAGGAGGCCGCTTCCTGCGCTACCGCGAGGGCCTTGATGCCATCGGCCTGGCGCGCTGATAAGCCGGGTGCGCCGCTGAGGGCTTGCCGGTGCAGATCGAGCAGCGCGGCGATGACGTCGGAATACCCGGCGAGGGCGGCGCGGGAGCTGACACCACCAGGGGGGGTACCCGGGGAGCGGACGCCCCGGCGCAGGGCCACGAGCCCGGAGAGCTGGGTTGTGACGGCCCGGCGGGCCGGTCCCCACTGATCATGGGCAGCGGCCGGTAAGGCGTCCGCACTCGCCTCGGCAGCGCGGAGTGAGGAGACTGAGGAGTCTACCCGCTGAATCTGCTTCGACAGCTCCGCGGGGTCTCCCGCGCGATCACCGGCTTGGATCACGGCCATCCGGTACCGCTCAGCCTGCAGGTCGTGTACCACGACGCCCAGCTGCTGGGCGAAGGAGATCTGGCGGGCCAGCGCGGCCGAGCCGGCAGCTTCATTCACCAGATCAGTGATCCGCAGCCCGCCCAGCACACCGGCGAGCGTCAGCGGGATCAGCAGCACCGCGGTGAGTTTGGTGCGTAATCGCCAGTCCCGCAGCCGCCACCGCCCGCCGCGGCGGCGTACAGCGGCGGCGGATGCCTCAAGCACAGTGGCCCAGGGTGAACGCACCATGGCGGGGGGCCGGGTCCTCACCCGTTGATCCGCCATGCCGCGTGTCCTGTTCGCTCCTGCCATCACCCGCGAGCCGCCACCGACCTCCGCATGGCGTGCTCGACCAGTGCGATCAGGATCTTCTTGGTCGATTCCCGCTCTCGGGCGTCACACGGGATGATGGGTATCGAGGCGTCGATGGCCAGTGCCTCCCTGATGTCGCCGATAGTGTGGGTGAACATGCCGTTGAAACCGTTCACTCCCACCACATACGGCAAGCGGCGGTCCTCGAAGAAATCCACCGCCGCGAAGCAGTCGGCGAGCCGACGGGTATCGACCAACACGACCGCGCCGATCGCGCCGCGGACGAGGTCGTCCCACATGAACCAGAAACGATGCTGTCCCGGGGTGCCGAACAGGTAGAGGATCAGCTCCTCGTCGAGTGAGACCCGGCCAAAGTCCATCGCCACCGTGGTGGTCGCCTTGTCTGGCGTGGCGGCGAGATCATCCACTGCGGTGCTCGCGTCGGTGAGCACCGCCTCGGTAGTCAGCGGCGCGATCTCGGACACCGACCCGACGAAAGTGGTTTTGCCCACGCCGAAACCACCACCGACCACGATCTTCGCGGACATCGCGCGGGGACCGGCGGCCGCTGCCCGCATCGGGGGCGGAGCAGCTGGTGCGGGAGCGGATTGGACCGCTGCGGCCAAAGGGCCCCCCTGGGGCCGTGCCCGATCAGAGCCGATGAAGTCCACTCAAAACCCTTTCCATCAAGGCCATGTCCGGTGTGTC
>DASTBN010000150.1:0-4278 GCA_035712045.1 Pseudonocardiaceae bacterium | reverse complement strand
CGTCCGGATCGCCAACCTCAAGATGGGAGCGGACCAGGCGCAGCCGCAGCTCCCGGCTCGGCTGCGTGGCCGAGTCCATGATGCGGACCAGGTCAGCCGGGCCGGTGCTCGTCGTGCCGGAGAGCAGGCCCGCGGCTGGGTCGGCGGGATCCACCAGCGGTACTGGCAGCATCGCCGCCACTGTGGCGGGGTCGGGGTGTTCCGGGCCGGATGGTCCGGGCAGCAGGCTGGCGGCGAAGGCGCCGCGCGGCGGCCCGAACACCGTCGACAGCGCGGGCCGTGGTCGGCCGTCGCCGACGGCGAGAACTTCCCGCAGCACCCCCGTGAGCTGATCGGACATCTCCTCGGCGGAACCGAACCGGCGTTGCGGATCGAGGTCGGTGGCGCGGCGCAGGAACCGGTCGAACGACTCGTGGGTGGCCAGCACTGGGTGTCCGGCCGGTTCGGGCAGCTCCACCGGCACGCCGTTACGGGCTGGCGTGATGCCCAGTGCTAGCACGGCCAGCGCGCGACCGACCGTGTATAGATCCGAGCTGGGCGAGGGACCCTCAGCCGCGATCTCCGGGGCCTGGTAGCCGATCGTGCCATAGATAGCGCTGGGCTGATCATCCAGCCGGATCACCGCGCCCAGATCGATCAGCGTGAGCCCCCGGTCGTCCTGGATGACGTTGTCCGGTTTGAAGTCGCAGTAGACGAGTCCCCGGTCGTGCAGATAGCCCAGCGCCGGCAGGATCTCGATCACGTACGCCATGGCCTGCTCGGGTGGAAGGAGCTGCCGGGCCTCCAGCAACTGCCTGAGGGACAACCCCCTGAGGTACTCCATGACGATGTAACCGACTGGGGTGCCCGCGCGGTCGGTGTGCTGCACGAAGTTGTAAATCCTCACGATGTTCGGGTGCTTGACTTCGGCGAGAAACCGGCGCTCGGCCACCGCCGCGGCCATCGCGTCGGCGTCACCGGAATCGAGCAGGCCCTTGAGCACCACCCACTGGTCGTCGACGTTGCGGTCGATCGCCAGGTAAATCCAGCCCAGGCCACCGTGGGCGAGACAGCCCCGCACCTCGTACTGCCCGGCCACCAGCTCACCGCGAGTTAGCTTCGGCACGAATGAGTACGGCCTGCGATCCTTCGGGCAGAAGCCCTCCTGCAGGCCCAGCCTGCCCTCGCGGCTACGCCCCACGGGATGCCCGCAGCGGCTGCAGAAGCGCTTGTCCTCCGGCACTTGCGGATCGGCCAGCAGCACACTGGACGGATCGATGTGAGGCACCGGTGGCACCTCGACCAGTCCGGCGCCCAGCCGGATCCCCGACGAGCCGTTACCGGACACCCGGGCCGAACCCCGCCTGGACGCCCTGCGCGTCGCGCCCCCGCTCGTCGTACCGGACCCGTCCCGCTCAATGGGCCCGGGCGGGATCGTCGGCGGATCCCCCGCCTCCCCGCGTGTCGCACCCTGCTGCCCGGTGTGTCGCGCCCCGGTGCCTGCTGCGCCGCGCGCCGCGTGCCCGCATTGGTCGCAGTAGCTATCCTCCAGCACACCGCCGCAGCCGGGGCGGGAGCACGGGGCCCCGTTCTCCGCCGCTGTCATGCTGACTTGCCCATGTCAGGCCCGCTCGTGCCCCGCGTGAGCCGCTGATAGGCGGCCAGGGCGCGGGTCGCGGCGGCCACGAACCGCCCGCGCAGCTCCGCGCGGCGATCCCGCAGGCCACCCGCCCGTTCGCAGGCGGCGATTGCTGGTGTCACCCGGCAATCATTTCACCGGTTTGGGTGTATTCCAAGGTTTGATCTACACTGAGTGACTATTTTTCTTCTCAGAAGCGGTGAATTTGGTCCCTGGTTTACCGCGGATTCATCCCTGGCGCGCCACCGGGTTGGTGGGCTGTTATCACGGTTATGCAGGGCCAGCGTGAGCGCATTCCCGCCCACCTACGATGATCGCTGAGGGCCCACCGGCCGCGTGGTGACCGGCAGCACCTCGCGCTGACACCCACCGAGGCGGTGCCAGCTTGGACGGCGCCTACCACCAGCGCTACGGTGCGTCTACATGGGGGACATCCAGGCACTCGAAGGTGGCTCATCCGCCGCGACGGCGCGGAACTCCGTCACGGTCGCCGCGTGGACGCTGGTCAGCAGAGCCAGCGGGCTGCTCCGGGTGGTCCTGATCGGCGCGGTGCTGGGACCGACCTTCTTCGCCAACTGCTTCCAGGCCGGCTATGTCGTGCCCAGTATCGTGTTCACGCTGATCGCCGGGCCGGTCCTGATGATGGTGCTGGTGCCTGGCGTGGTCCACGCCATCGGCGCGGGGGGCCTGCCCAGGGCGCGGGAGGTGCTCGGCCACGTGAGCGGCTGGTTACTCGCCGTCTCGTCCGGGGTCGTCGGGCTACTGATGATCGCCGCTCCGGCGGTGGCCTGGACGCTGTGCCTCGGGATCTCCGATCCCGCGCAGCGGGCCCGGGGCGTCTGGCTAACCACGGTGCTGGTCCTGCTGGTCGCACCGCAGGTGCCGCTGAACTGCGTGGCTCATCTGGGCATGGCCGCGCAACGGGCGCGCGGGCGCTTCGCGCTCGCGTCCGCCGCGCCAGCTCTCGAGAACCTCGTGCTGATCCTGACGGTCGTGCTGGCCGGCTGGTACTACGGGACCGGCCTCGACATCGATCACGTGCCCCTCGACATGGCGATCGTGATGGGTGCGGGCAGCACGCTGGCCGTCGCGGTGCATGCGGCGGTGCAGCTGGCGGGCGCGGCGCGGGCCGGACTGCTGACTCGCCCGTCGATGCGCTGGCGCCAGGATCCTGAAGCGGTCGCGGTGACCCGTCGGCTGGCCCGCTCGGTCGGTGTCGCGGCCTGCCCGGCGGCGGGCATGTACGTGCTGCTCGCGCTGGCCGGATCGGTGCCCGGCGGGGTCTTCGTGGTGCAGTTGTCCTACTCGGTGCTGTTCTCGTTGTCTTACGTCAGTGCCCGTGCGGTGTCGATGGCCGCGCTGCCCGGGCTGGCGCATGCCGCTCATCGCGATGACCTCGGCACGTTCGGCTCGGCGTGGCGCCAGGGCTTGTCGTACGCGGTGATCGCCAGCCTGCCGTTGCTGGTGCTGCTCGCGGTGCTTTCCGGGCCCATCGCGGACGTCCTCGCCAACGGTGAGTTGCGCCACGCGGCCCTGATCGGCCCGCTCTCCGCCTGCCTGGTGGTGGTCGCGGTGGCACAGCTGGCCGGCGGGATGTCCGACCTCGGTTCCCAGGCGCTCTACGCGCGGCTGGATGACCGCGTCCCGCGGCGGGCTAGCGGGGTGACTCTCGGGGTGACGGTGCTGGCCGCTGTCACGACCCTGCTGCTGCCCGCTGGCGGGGCGCGCCTGGTCGGGCTGGTGGTGGCCATCTTGGCTGGCGAGCTCGCCGCTGCCGGGATGGTGCTGGCCCGGCTGTACCGGGTGACCAGGCCGGAGCGATTCGCTGATCGCCGGGCACTGGCCAGCGCGCTGGTGGCCACGGCCGCGATGATGCCGGTGACGGCTGCGGTGTGGTGGATCCAGCGTGCGCATGGCGAGGGCCAGCTCAGCACCCTCGCGGTTCTCAGCCTCGGCGGGATCGTCGCGCTCGGGGTCTACGCGTTCGTGTTACGGGTCACCATAGGGCGAGGGAGTGCGCCAGCGTGACGGATCGGGGAGGTTGGGGACATATGGTGCTTTCTCGTGGTTATCGGATGTCCGTCGAAGCGGAAGGTGCGCGGGCCCGTCCCGCTTGGGCCGACCTGGCCGCCCAGGATGAGCGCATCGCGCTCTCGAAGACACCCGAGTGGATTGATTGCATATGCGATTCCGGCGGTTTCGCGGACGCCACGCTGCTGTTCCGGGGAGAAGACGGGCGCCGGCTGATCCTGCCCCGTCTGCGGAGAACCGGGCTGCCGTCCTTCCTGGGATCGTTCGAATCACCGCCACCGGGATGGGGTCTCGGCGCGGACGCGAGCGGATTCCTCTGTGAGGGTGGCGCGGCCTCACCCGAGGCGACCCGGGCACTGATCCAGCAGCTCCAGCGTCATCCAGGTTTACGCACCCGCATCATGGTGGGAGAGGATGACGCCGAAATATGGGAATCAGTGGCTCCGGGCACTCTCTACTCCACCGCCCGGACAGCGCAGGTGCTCGATCTGCGCGGTGGTTTTTCCACGGTGTGGTCGCGACGATTCACCAGCAAAGTGCGGTCCAACGCCCGGAAAGCGGAACGGCGCGGCGTCGTGGTGGAGTCGGACAATACCGGGAGGCTTGTCCCTATCTTCGATGGACTTTAC
>DASTBN010000149.1:0-12539 GCA_035712045.1 Pseudonocardiaceae bacterium | reverse complement strand
CCAGAGGCACCGGATGTGATCAACGAGCTCCGCCAGGCGGGGCACCCGGTGCAGTTCATCACCAACAACGCCTCACGCTCACCCGAGGACGTCGCCGCGCATCTGACCGCGCTCGGCCTGCGGACCACCGCGGGGGAGGTCATTACCAGCGGCCAGGCCGCGGTGGCGCTGCTGGCCGCCGCGCTGCCGCCGGGCTCGGCTGTGCTGTTTGTCGGCACTGAAGCGCTGGCGGGCGCTCTCCGGTCGGCCGGGTTGCGGCCGGTGACGGCGGTGTCAGAGCAACCGGTGGCGGTGGTGCAGGGACACTCCCCGGAGACCGGCTGGGCGCGGCTCGCCGAGGCGTGCCTGGCGATACGGGGTGGTGCGATGTGGGTCGCCTGCAACATCGACCGCACGCTGCCGACCGAGCGGGGTCTGCTGCCGGGCAATGGCGCGATGGTGGCGGCCTTGCGCACCGCCACCGATCGAGAGCCGGCAGTCGCCGGGAAACCGGGACGCGCACTGCTCGATACGGCCATGGGCCGCACTGGTGCGCGGCGACCCCTGGCCGTCGGCGACCGCCTTGATACCGACATCGCGGGAGCCCGGGCCGCCGGGCTGGATTCGCTGCTGGTCCTCTCCGGTGTCGATGACGCCCCCGCTCTGCTCGCGGCGCCTCCCGGGCAGCGGCCCAGTCATCTCGGTGCCGATCTCCGGGTGTTCCGCGAGCCTCTGGAGCGGGCCCGGATTCAGCAGCGGCCTGGCTGGCGGATCGAGCGGGACCGCGATGGCCTGCTCCTGCGCGGCGACGGGCCCGGCGGTGACCCTCTCGACGCGGTGCGGACGCTGTGCGCGGTGTGGTGGGCTGGGCAGGCCGGCTCAGTGCGGGTGCGGGCGGGCGATGACAGCGCCGCCGCCGCGCTGGGCACCGTGGGCCTGGGTGAGACCAGCCGGTGAGTCGGTAGCGTGGCGGGTGACCCCCAAGCAACCAGGAGATCTTCCCCGATGACGTCCCAGCCAACCCCGCCGGCTCGTCCTGGCACGGGCATCGGTGACGCGCTCGCCGGCCTGCGCGATCTCGGTGAGTTGCCGACCGCGGAGCATCTCGCGCGCCTGCGGGCCGTGCACGACGCCCTCACCGCTGCCCTATCCAGCATCGACGAGATCAACTGAGGCGCTGGCGGAGGTTCAGATGGGGGGACGCAAGGCACGGCTGGACGCGGAGCTGGTACGGCGCGGCCTGGCCCGATCCCGTGACCACGCTGCGGAGCTCGTCGCGCAGGGCCGGGTCCGGGTCGGCGGGCTGACCGCCGCCAAACCCGCCACCGGGGTTGATCCCGACACCCCGCTGCGTGTCCGGGGACAGGAGGATGAGCCCCAGTGGGTCTCCCGGGGTGCCCGGAAGCTGCTTGGCGCGCTGGACCGTCTCATCACCGGCGGCCCGGTGATCGCGGGCCGGCGCTGCCTGGACGCGGGTGCGTCCACCGGTGGTTTCACTGAGGTGCTGCTTCGGCGCCAAGCCAGGGAAGTGGTCGCCGTCGACGTTGGCTACGGCCAGCTCGCCTGGTCATTGCGCACCGATCAGCGCGTCCGGGTACTGGACCGGACCAACGCGCGGACGCTGGAGCCCGATGAGATCGGCGGTCCCGTCGATCTCACAGTGGCCGATCTGTCCTTCATCTCCCTGCGCCTGGTACTACCGGCCCTGGCAGGATGCACCGCGTCCGGTGGCGACCTGCTCCCGATGGTCAAACCACAGTTCGAGGTAGGCCGTGAACGCCTCGGGCGAGGCGGTGTGGTCCGTGACCCGGAACTACGCGAACAAGCCATGCTGGACGTGCTGGCGGTCACGGCCGATCTCGGGCTGTCCCTGGTCGACGCGGTCGCGAGCCCGCTGCGCGGCCCCGCCGGCAACGTCGAATACTTCCTCTGGCTCACCCGCAGCCCGGCTTTCCCGGTGGGTCCCGCGCCGGAGCTGGTGCACTCCGCCGTGGCCAGGGGGCCGCAATGAGGTGCGCGCGTGAGATCCTGCTGGTGCTGCACACCGGGTACCCGCAGAACCGGGGCATCGCCGAGCAGGTCGCGCACCAGCTGGCCAAAGCGGACATCGGGCTGCGCGTGCTGGCGGAGGAGGCCGCTCACCTCGACCCGGCATTGTGCGAGCAGCAGACACCGGTCGGGCCGCGCGCCGCCGAGGGCGTGGAGCTGATCCTCGTCCTCGGCGGTGACGGTACCTTGCTGCGCGCCGCCGAACTGGCCCGGCCGTGCGGTGTCCCGCTGCTCGGGGTGAACCTGGGCAGGGTCGGTTTCCTCGCCGAAGCCGATCGCGACTCACTCGGGGCGGTCGTGCACGCCATCGTCGACGGTGACTACCTCGTCGATGAGCGGATGACCGTCGAGGTCACCGCCAGCCTCAACGGCACTGCCCTGGCCCGCACCTGGGCGCTCAACGAGGCCAGTGTGGAGAAGAGCAGGCGAGAACGGATCCTGGACGTGGTGGTGGAAGTGGACCGGCGGCCGGTGTCCGGGTTCGGCTGCGACGGTGTGCTCTGCGCCACCCCCACCGGGTCCACCGCGTACGCCTTCTCCGCCGGGGGCCCGGTGGTATGGCCGGACGTGGACGCCCTCGTCGTGGTCCCCAGCAACGCGCACGCCCTGTTCGCCCGGCCGCTGGTGGTCTCACCAGACTCGGTGGTCGCGGTGGAAACTGACCCCCGCGGCTACGCCGCGGTGCTCTGCTGCGATGGGCGCCGCACTTTCCCGCTGCCCGCTGGCGCCCGGATCGAGGTGGTGCGGGGCGCGACCCCGATCCGGCTGGTGCGCTTGCATGACTTCCCGTTCACCGACCGGCTGGTGCGCAAGTTCGAGCTGCCGGTGCAAGGCTGGCGGGGCCCCCGGCCCGCCTGAGAGCGCGCTAGGGTGCCGGCGTGCTCACCGAGATGCGCATCGAGGGCCTCGGTGTGATTGACGAGGCCACCCTGGAGCTGCACCCCGGCTTGACCGTGGTCACCGGGGAAACCGGCGCGGGCAAGACGATGGTGGTCACCGGCTTGCACCTGCTCGCCGGCGGGCGGGCCGATGTGTCCCGGATCCGGCGCGGCGTCGGCCGGGCCGTCGTCGAGGGCCGTTTCATGCCGCCCCAGGCCAGTGCCCAGATCAGCTCTGTCGCCGAACTCGCCAGCGAAGTGGGTGCCCGTGCCGACGAGGACGGCAGCCTCATCGCCAGCCGCACCCTCACCCCGGATGGCCGTTCCCGGGCTCATCTCGGCGGCCGCTCCGTCCCCGCGGGGGTGCTTGCCGAGCTGGCCGAGAGCATGCTCGCGGTGCACGGCCAGAACGATCAGCTGCGGCTGCTCCGCGCTGGTGAGCAGCGGGTAGTGCTGGACCGATTCGCCGGTGATGGTCTCGCTCGGACGCTGGTGGCATACCGCCGGGTTCGTGAGCGGTGGCAGCAATGCCACGCCGAGCTCACCGACCGCCGTGACCGTTCCCGGGAGCTGGCGAGAGAAGCCGACCTGCTCAGCCACGGCCTCGCCGAGATCACGGCCATCGATCCCCAGCCCGGGGAAGGCAGCGCCCTGCTCGCCGAGGCCCGGCGGCTGGCTGATGCCGAGGCGCTGCGGGAGACCACCGTGATCGCGCTCACCGCGGTGTGCGGGGGACCGGAGGGCGATCCTGATCAGCCGAACGCGACCGGCCTGGTCGGGGAAGCCCGCCGTCGGCTTCAGAGCGTGGAGGACCCGCTGTTGCGGGCGTTAGGCGAACGCCTCGCGGAGGCCGCCGCGGTGCTCGGTGATGTCGGTGCTGAGCTGGGCGGCTACCTCGAATCGCTCAGCGCCGATCCGGCACGCTTGGAGCACGTGCTGAGCCGCCAGGCCGAACTCAAACGGCTCACCCGCAAATACGCCGGCGACGTCGATGGTGTCCTGGCCTGGGCGGACCAGGCCCGGCAGCGCCTGGCCAGCCTGGACACCTCCGAAGAAGCCATCGCGGCACTGACGGCGCGGCGTGATGAGCTGGCCGATGAGCTGGCCCAGCATGCCAGAGCCCTCACCGCCGCGCGGACCGCGGCCGCGCGGGAGCTCGGTGAGGCCGTCACCGCGGAGCTGGCGGGGCTGGCGATGGGCCAGGCGCAGCTGTCCGTCGCGGTCCGCCCCGCTCCGGCCACCGGTGGTGACCAGACCGCGCTCACCCTCGGCGAGGCGCGGCTGCGAGCTGGCCCGGACGGCGTCGATGAGGTGGAGTTCCTGCTCTCGCCGCACCCCAGCGCCGGATCGGTGCCGGTGCACAAAGGCGCCTCCGGTGGTGAGCTGTCCCGGGTGATGCTGGCACTGGAAGTGGTGCTGGCCGAGGCCGACCCGGTACCCACGATGGTCTTCGACGAGGTCGACGCCGGTGTGGGTGGGCGGGCCGCCGTCGAGATCGGGCGGCGCCTGGCCAGGCTGGCCCGCAGCCACCAGGTCGTGGTGGTGACCCATCTGCCGCAGGTCGCCGCCTACGCCGACCGGCACCTCGTGGTGGACAAGGTGACCTGCGCCACGGGCCTGACCCGCAGCGGGGTCCGCGAGCTGGACGACGCGGCCAGAGTCACCGAACTAGCCAGGATGCTGGCCGGGCTGGACGACACCGAGACCGGGCGCGCGCATGCCGGTGAGCTGCTGTCCGCCGCGGCGGCGGACAAAGGGGCGCTCGTGCGCTAATCCCACTCACAGGTCAATCGCCCGGCGCGCCTCCGCGACGATCGATGGTGTTCTTGCCACCATCACTGGCATGAAAATCTCCGGCCTGCTCAGCCGATCCGGCCGAGAGCTGCCCGGAGTGATGGGGTTGGCCAAGGTGGATCGCTGTGCCGACGCGCTGGCGCGGCGCGTCGGCTGCGGCGATATAGCGGTGTTCGACCAGGTCGATCTCGACCGCCGGACCGCTGACGCGCTGGTGGCAGCGGGGGTCACCGCCGTGGTCAACGCAGCGCCCTCGATATCCGGCCGGTTCCCGAACCTCGGGCCAGAAATCCTCATCTCGGCTGGCATCGTGCTGATCGACGGGGCCGGCCCAGCGGCCCTGCGGATCAAAGAAGGAAGTCGGCTGCGGCTCCATGAGGGCGCGGTGTACATCGGGGACACCGAGGTCACTCGCGGTATCGAGCAGGACGCCAACTCGATCGCCGATCTGATGATCGAGGCCAAGTCCGGGCTCTCCGCTCAGCTGGAAGCGTTCTCCGCGAACACCATCGAGTTCCTCCGCCACGAACGGGCCCTGATCATCGACCGGGTCGGGGTGCCCGAGATCAACGTTCCCCTCCGGGGTCGGCAGGTGCTGGTCGTCGCTCCCGGGCACAACCACATCGAGGACCTGGCCGGGCTCAAGCACTTCATCCGGGAATACCGGCCGGTGCTGATCGGTGTCGAAGCCGGTGCCGACGCGCTGCGCGCCGCCGGGCACCGCCCTCATCTCATCGTCGGTGACCCGCACCAGGTCGGGACCGACACACTGAAATCAGCCGCCGAAGTCGTGGTGCCCGCCCAGCCCGACGGTTTCGCACCCGGACTGGGCCGTATCCAGGATCTGGGTATCGGCGCGGTGACTTTCCCTTCGGTGAGCAACCCGGAAGATCTCGCCCTGCTGCTCGCCGAGGCGCACGGCGCTGAGCTCGTGATCGCTGTCGGCTTCCATGCCACCCTGCACGAGTTTCTCGACCGGGGGCGCTCAGGATCCAACCCGTCGACTTTTCTCACCCGTCTGCGGCTGGGTAACAAGCTCATCGACGGTCACGCGGCCGCCGCGATGTACCGCAGCCGGGTATCGGTCAGCGCCGTGCTGCTCATGGTGATCGCCGCGCTTGTCGCGGTGGCCACAGCGGTGCTCGTCTCCGGCGTCGGGGGCGTGATGAGCGCGCTAGCCGGTGATCTCTGGGACGCCGGTACACACATCGTCACCTGGGTCAAGGGGTTGGGATAGACCGTGATCTCACTGCGGTACCACATCATCTCTATCGCCGCCGTCTTCCTGGCGCTGGCTCTCGGGGTGGTGCTCGGGTCCACCGCGATCAGCGATCGGCTGCTCTCTGGCCTGAATTCCAATCGCGCTGAGCTCAGCCGTCAGGTGGGAGAGCTGCAGACCGAGCGCAACGGGTTGCGCGCCCAGCTGGCCGACGCGGACGCCTTCGGCACGGCGATCGGCCCCCGCGTGGTCAGCGGCGCGCTGCGCGGCCGCACCGTGGTGCTCGTCACGACCGCCGATGCCAACCCGGCGGACCGGGACGCGCTGACCGGGCTGATCACCAGCGCGGGTAGCGCCGTCACCGGTGAGCTGCAGCTCACGGACGCCTTCACCGATCCCTCCCGCGCCGACCAGCTCAGTGAGCTGTGCACCCGGCTGCTGCCAGCGGGGCTGCGGCTGCCCACCGCCTCAGACTCCGGGACGCTGGCGGGCGGCCTGCTCGGTGCGCTGCTGCTGACCAACCCGCACAGCGGCAAGGCCCAGACCACCGCTGCGGAGACCACCGCCGTGCTCGCCGGGCTCGGCGATGGTGGTTTCGTCCGGCTCGGCTCGCCAGTGCAACCGGCCCAGCTCGTGGTGGTTCTCACCGGCGGGGCCAGCCGTGGCAACAGCAGCGGTGACCGGTCCGGCATCCTGGCCCGTTTCGCCACCCAGCTGGACCGCTCAGCGGTCGGCGCCGTGCTAGCCGGTCGGCCGGGCTCGGCCGAGGGTAACGGCCCGATCAGTGTCGTCCGGGCGGATACCGCGGCCGCGTCGGTGCTGTCCACGGTCGACGACGTCAGCACCTCGGCGGGCCGGGTGGTCACGGTCCTCGCGCTGGCGGAGCAGGCCCAGGGCCGGGCCGGGCGGTACGGTACCGGCAGCAACGCGCAAGCCGTGGTCCCCGCGATCCAGAGCTGACCGGCGCGCCGGTACCGCGAAACCGCGATGGGCGGTGTTACCGTGAGCTTCCGTGAAGCTCGCCCGCTCCACCCGATACCTGTTCGTCACCGGCGGCGTCGCCTCCTCGCTGGGCAAAGGGCTTACCGCGTCTAGCCTGGGTCAGCTGCTCACGGCCCGCCGCCTGCGGGTGACGATGCAAAAGCTTGACCCCTACCTCAACGTCGACCCCGGCACGATGAATCCGTTCCAGCACGGTGAGGTGTTCGTCACCGAGGACGGCGCTGAGACCGATCTGGACATCGGGCATTACGAGCGGTTCCTGGACCGCAACCTTGGGCGCAACGCCAATGTCACCACCGGGCAGGTCTACTCCGCTGTGATCGCCAAGGAACGGCGGGGCGAGTATCTTGGTGACACCGTGCAGGTGATCCCGCATATCACCGACGAGATCAAGTCCCGGATCATGTCCATGTCCGAGCCAGGAGAGGACGGCCGCCCCCCGGACGTGGTCATCACCGAGATCGGCGGGACCGTCGGGGACATCGAGTCGCTGCCCTTCCTGGAGGCGGCCCGCCAGCTGCGCCACGACGTCGGCCGGGACAACTGTTTCTTCCTGCACGTGTCCCTGGTGCCCTACCTCGCCCCCTCCGGTGAGCTCAAGACCAAACCCACCCAGCATTCCGTGGCCACCTTGCGCAACATCGGTATCCAGCCGGACGCCCTGGTCTGCCGCGCCGACCGGGAGATCCCCGACGCGCTGAAACGCAAGATCGCGCTGATGTCCGATGTGGACATCGACGGTGTGGTCGCCGCGCCGGACGCGTCCTCCATTTACGACATCCCCAGGGTGCTGCACTCCGAAGGCCTTGATGCCTACGTGGTGCGCCGGCTGGGACTGCCGTTCCGGGACGTGGACTGGACCGAGTGGGGAGATCTGCTCGAGCGTGTGCACAACCCCGCCGAGCTGGTGCGGATCGCCCTGGTCGGCAAGTACGTCGACCTGCCGGATGCCTACCTGTCGGTGACCGAGGCGCTGCGGGCCGGCGGTTTCGCGCACCGGGCGCGGGTGGAGGTCCGGTGGGTGCCCTCCGACACCTGCGAAACCCCCTCGGGCGCGCAGGTGGCGCTGAACGGGGTGGACGGGGTCCTGATACCAGGTGGTTTCGGGATCCGGGGCATCGAGGGCAAGATCGGCGCCATCCGCCATGCCCGTGTGCACGGGATCCCCGCGCTGGGGCTGTGCCTGGGCCTGCAGTGCATGGTGATCGAGGCCGCCCGGAACCTCGCGGGGCTGGAGGGGGCTGGCTCGACGGAATTCGACCCCGCGACAGCGCACGCGGTGATCTCGACCATGGCTGACCAGACCGACGTCATCGCTGGTCAACGGGATATGGGAGGGACGATGCGGCTCGGCGGTTACCCGGCGGTGCTGGAGCCGGGCTCGGTAGTGGCCCGGGCCTACGGGGCCGCCGAGGCCCGCGAGCGGCACCGCCACCGGTACGAGGTGAACAACGCCTACCGGGACAAGCTCACCGCTGCGGGACTGGTCATCAGCGGGATCTCACCGGATGGCCAGCTCGTGGAGTTCATCGAGCTGCCCGCCGGGACGCACCCGTTTTTCGTCGGTACCCAGGCGCACCCCGAGCTGGCCAGCCGGCCCACCCGCCCGCACCCCTTGTTCGCCGCGTTCATCGCGGCGGCGATGCGTTACCGGGCGGCGGAACGGCTGCCGGTCGAGATGCCGGTGGGGTCAAGGTGAGCCAGTTACACGAGTTCACGGTGTCCCGCAGCGACACGGTGCACGTCGGACGGGTCGTCGCGCTGCGGCTGGATCAGGTGGTGATGCCGGGCGGGCACCAGGCGCGGCGGGAGATCCTCGAGCACCCAGGCGCGGTCGCGATCGTGGCGCTGGACGACGACCTCGCGGTGGTGATGATCGACCAGTACCGGCACGCGGTGGGCCGGCGGCTCCGGGAGCTGCCCGCTGGGCTGCTCGACGAACCCGGGGAAGACCCCCTGGCCACGGCCCGCCGGGAGCTGGAGGAAGAAGCGGGCTGTACCGCGCGGGACTGGTCGGTGCTGATCGATGTGCTTCCCTCACCCGGGTTCACCGATGAAGCGGTGCGGGTGTTCCTGGCCCGCGGGCTCACCGAGGTCGGCCGGCCCGCCGGTGAAGACGAGGAAGCTGACCTGGCTGTGGTCCGGCTGCCGCTGGCTGAGGCGGTGCGGCAGGTGCTGGCGGGGGATATCCTCAGCGCCTCGGCGGTGGCTGGCCTGCTCGCCGCGCAGGCTGTGCTGGCGGGAATCGCGCAACCGCGGCCGGCCGATGCCCCGTGGCCGGATCGCCCGACCCGTTTCGCTGATCGTCAGGTGCCGCGATGAAGATCGGCGTCCCGAGGGAATTGAAGATCCACGAGTACCGGGTCGCGATCACCCCCGCCGGGGTGCTTGAGCTGACCCGCCGCGGGCATGAGCTGCTGCTGGAACGGGACGCCGGCGTCGGGTGCGCGTTCCCCGACCAGACTTACCTCGCGGCGGGCGCCCGCATCGTGCCCCGGGCGGACGACGTCTGGGCCGAGGCCGAGATGGTGCTCAAGGTGAAAGAGCCGGCACCGGAGGAATACCACCGGATGCGCAAAGGCCAGATCCTGTTCACCTACCTGCATCTGGCCGCCTCAGCGGAGTGCACCGCCGCGCTGATCGACGCCGGGATCGACGCGATCGGCTACGAGACCGTGCAGCTGCCCGATGGCTCGCTGCCGCTGCTGGCCCCGATGAGCGAGGTCGCCGGGCGGATGGCCCCTCAGGTGGGGGCGCACTGCCTGGAACGCATGCAGGGCGGGCGCGGGGTGCTGCTCGGCGGGGTCTCCGGGGTGCCCGCCGGCAAGGTGGCGGTGCTCGGGGCCGGGGTGGTGGGGATGAACGCGGCCAGCATCGCCCTGGGCATGCAAGCCGAAGTGGTGGTGCTGGACACCAACATCAACCGCCTGCGGGAGATCGACTTCACCTACCGGGGCCATCTCCAGACAATCGCGTCGAACGCCTACGAGGTGGAGAAGGCCTGCGTGTGGGCCGATCTCGTGATCGGGGCGGTGCTGGTCCGGGGCGCCAAAGCGCCCACCCTGGTCAGCCACGATGTGGTCACCGGAATGCGGCCCGGGTCAGTGCTGGTGGACATCGCCATCGACCAGGGCGGCTGCTTCGCCGACTCCCGGCCCACCACCCACGCCGACCCCACGTTCACCGTGGGTAACTCAGTGTTCTACTGCGTGACCAACATGCCTGGCGCGGTGCCGCACACCTCCACCTACGCGCTGACCAACGTCACCTTGCCCTACGTCTGCGCGCTGGCCGACAAAGGCCTGCGCCGGGCGGTTCAGGACGACCCGGCACTGGCCCGGGGGGTCAACGTGGTGGCGGGTTCGGTGGTGCTGGCCGAGGTCGCCCAGGCACACGGCCGCGAGTACCTGCCGCTGGCGGAGGCCCTCGGGTGAGCGCGGGCCTGGCCCGCCGGGTCGGCGCCGCGGAGCTGCCGCCAGCGCTGGCCACGGTGATCGCCGGCTATCTGGATCACCTCGCGGTGGAGCGCGGCACTTCGGCCAACACGCTGGAATCCTACGCCCGTGACCTGCGCCGTTACGGGGCCCACCTGGCATCGAGCGGGGTCAGGGAACTCGCCGGGGTACGCGAGGAGCAAGTGAACGGCTTCCTCGCGGCGCTGCGGGATGGCACCGGGGAGCATCGGCCCCTGGCCCCGTCCTCGGCGGCCCGGGCACTGATCGCGGCTCGTGGCCTGCACCGTTTCGCGTTCCGGGAGGGGCTGGTGCCGGTGGACGTCGCCGCCGAGGTGCACCCCCCGAGCCCGCCGAAACGCCTGCCCAAGGCCCTCGGCGTGGACGAGGTCCTGCGCTTGCTGGAGGTGTTCCCCGCCGACGGGGAACCTCGCTGCCTGCGCGACCGGGCCCTGCTGGAACTGCTGTATTCCACCGGTGCGCGGATTTCCGAAGCGACCGGGCTGGACCGGGATGACGTTGACGCCCCGGCGCGCACCGTGCTGCTGCGCGGCAAGGGCGGCAAGCAGCGGCTGGTGCCGGTGGGCCGACCGGCGCTGGCCGCGCTGGACGCCTACCTGGTCCGCGCCCGGCCCAGCCTCGCCGCGCGCGGCCGGGGAACCCGGGCGGTCTTCCTCAATGCCCGGGGCGCCCGGCTGTCCCGCCAGAGTGCCTGGGCGGTGCTGCGGGAGGCGGCGGCACGGTCCGGGATCACCGCAGCGATCTCCCCGCACACCCTGCGCCACTGTTTCGCGACCCACTTGCTGGAGGGCGGCGCGGACGTCCGGGTGGTGCAGGAGCTGCTCGGGCACGCCTCGGTGACCACAACCCAGGTGTACACCCTGGTCACCGTGGACAACCTGCGTGAGGTGTACGCGACCGCCCATCCCCGGGCGCGTGGCTGAGGATAAGCTGCCCCGGGCTCGCACCGTGCTGAGGGAGAATCGAGGCAGGAAGGGATCGGTTCCATGTCGTCCTGGGCGTCCGCGCAACAGCCCCTGGTCGCGCCGGCCCCTCCGCTCCCCAGCGAGGACGGGGCGCTGGCCCACGGGACCGATCCCGTTGAGCGCCGCGGCCGCCGCGCGGTGCCGGCACCACCTCCCCTGGACCGGCACGGGCCAGCTCAGGTGGTGGCGGTCTGCAATCAGAAGGGCGGCGTTGGCAAGACCACCTCGACGATCAACCTCGGGGCCGCGCTCGCGGAGTACGGCCGACGGGTGCTGCTGGTCGACTTCGATCCCCAGGGCGCGCTGTCGGTGGGTCTCGGAGTCGCCGCCCAGCACCTGCACCGCACCATCTACAACCTGCTCATGGAGCAGGGCATCCCGCTGGATGAGGTGATCCGGCCGACCTCCGTTCCCGGGATGGATCTGCTGCCCAGCAACATCGACCTGTCCGCGGCCGAGGTGCAATTGGTCACCGAGGTGGGCCGGGAACAGGCGCTGGGCCGGGCGCTGCGGCCGCTGGTGCCGCGATACGACTACATCCTGGTGGACTGCCAGCCGTCACTGGGGCTGCTCACCATCAACGCGCTGGCCTGCGCCGATGGCGTGCTCATCCCGCTGGAGTGCGAGTTCTTCAGCCTGCGCGGGGTGGCGCTGCTGATGGACACCATCGACAAGGTGCGTGACCGGCTCAACCCCAAACTGGCGATCACCGGGATCCTCGCGACCATGTACGACCCCCGCACGCTGCACGCCCGCGAGGTCATGACGCGCGTGGTGGAAGCGTTCGGCGACGCGGTATTCGACGCTGTGATCGGCCGGACGGTCCGGTTCCCGGAGACCACCGTCGCCGGTGAGCCGATCACCCGGTGGGCCCCCAAGTCGGCCGGTGCGCAGGCCTACCGGGCACTGGCCCGGGAGGTGATCGCGCGATGACGGTGCTGGACGATCCAGTGGTGTCACCGGGTCGTTTCACGGTGCGGCTGGAGAACTTCGAGGGCCCGTTCGATTTGCTGCTGCAGCTCATCTCGCAGCAGCGAATGGACGTGACCGAAGTGGCCCTGCACCAGGTGACCGACGACTTCATCGCCCACCTCCGGGTGCTGGGTGAGTCGTTCGACCTGGACGAGACCACCGAGTTCCTGGTGGTCGCGGCGACCCTGCTGGATCTCAAAGCGGCCCG
>DASTBN010000148.1:0-13400 GCA_035712045.1 Pseudonocardiaceae bacterium | reverse complement strand
CAGGCGTGGGCTGAGGACCTGCGGGCTGAGCTGGGCTGGCTGGGCCGGGCACTCGGGCCGGTTCGCGACGCGGACGTACTCATCGAGCGGCTCCGCGGCCGGGCCAGCGCCTTCGATGACAGCGGCCGCGACGCCGTGGAGACCTTGATCGAGGCGCTGGTGATCGAACGGGAGACCGCTCGCGCCGAGATGCTCACAGTGCTGAGCAGCCGCCGCTACAGCACGTTGCTGCACCGGCTGGCCACCGCGGTGGCCAAACCGCTGCCCACCGCGGCCGGTCGCGGCGGTGGCACCCCGCTGGTGGCGCTGGTGCGCACGGAGTACCGCAGGCTGTCGAAGGCGGTGCGGGCCGCCGGTGCGGACCCCCCGGATGAGGTCCTGCACGCGCTGCGGATTCGCGGCAAGCGGCTGCGCTACACCGGGGAGCTGGCCGCGAGCACCGGCCGCAAGCCGGTCCGCAAGCTGGTGGAGTCGACAGTGGCGCTGCAGGACGTCCTGGGCGAGCACCAGGACGCCTGCGTGGCCCAGCACCGGGTGATGCTGCTGCTGGATGGCCTGGGCGAATGCGATACAGAGGTGGCCTTCGCCGCCGGACGGCTGGTCGAGCGCGAGGAGTTCAGCCGTATCGAAACCCGGGAAACCTGGCCAGCCGTCTGGCAAAAGGTTCAGCACCGGGCGCGATCACTGGATTTCGCGTCCTGAGCACGTCGCTGACGTCACCGCTTCCTGGCTTAGGATAGGGCGGCCAGGCGCTGAACCGCAGTGCGAACTCGCTCGTCGGTCGCGGTCAGGCTGACCCGGACGTGCCGCGCCCCGGCGGGACCGTAGAAGTCGCCGGGAGCGACGAGCACCCCGATCCCAGCCAGCCGGGTCACCGTGTCCCTGCACGGCTCCCCGGCGGTGCACCACAGGAATAGCCCGCCATGAGAGCCCCGCACCCGTAGCCCGGCTCGCTCCAGCGCCGGGCGCAGGAGCTCCCGACGCCGCGCGTACCGGTCGCGCTGCATGGCAATGTGCTCATCATCCGAGAGCGCCGCGACCATGGCCTGCTGCACCGGGTAGGGCACCATCATCCCGGCGTGCCTGCGCACCTCCAGCAGGGCGGCGACCAGCTCCTGATCACCGGCCACGAAACCAGCCCGGTAGCCGGCGAGGTTAGAGGACTTGGACAGCGAATGCACCGCCAGCAGCCCGCTGTGATCCCCGCCACACACCTGCGGGTGCAGCACCGAGACCGGCTGGGCGTCCCACCCTAGGCCGAGGTAGCACTCGTCGGAGGCCACCACCGCACCGATCCGCCTGGCCTGGGTCACCACATCGGCCATCCGATCAGCGGTCATGACCTCACCGGTAGGATTACCCGGGGAGTTGAGCCACCGTAACTGGGTGCCTGGCCGGGCTGGCTCATCGCCGGCGAGACGCGCCGGGGTGGCACCGGCCAGCCGGGCACCGATCTCGTAGGTGGGGTAGGCCAGTTCCGGGAACGCGACGAGATCACCGGGACCGAGCCCGAGCAGGGTCGGCAGCCACGCCACCAGTTCTTTGGAACCCACCGTCGGCAGCACCGCTCCGGCCGGCACGCCAGTCACCCCATGCCGCCGCGCGAGCGCGCCGACGGCCG
Organism: Pseudonocardiaceae bacterium; assembly: GCA_035712045.1. Taxonomy (GTDB): domain Bacteria; phylum Actinomycetota; class Actinomycetes; order Mycobacteriales; family Pseudonocardiaceae. The sequence continues at coordinate 11,779 of DASTBN010000148.1, read as the reverse complement.
CCCGACGAAGCTCTGGTGTGCCGTGCGTCGCTGGGTAACCCGGCTGAGCGGAGGCCGAACCCAGCGCCTGCCTGAGCGCTTGGGGGACTTCGTCCACCGGGGTGCCGACCGAGAGGTCGACCACACCCCCGGGATGCTCCGCAGCGCGGCGAGCGGCACCCGCGAGGCTATCCCAGGGGAACGCGGGCAGATTCAAGCGAACCGCGCCTGGCTTCACTCCTCGTTCTGCGGCGGCAGCTCAGCGACCATGGGTGGGTCGTCGTTGACCGGGCCGACCTTCGAGGCCCCGCCGGGGGATCCCAGTTCGGTGAAGAAGTCGGCGTTGGCCTTGGTGTAATCCTTCCACTGCTCCGGGACGTCGTCCTCGTAGTAGATGGCCTCAACGGGGCAGACGGGCTCACAGGCACCGCAGTCCACGCATTCGTCGGGCTGGATATAGAGCATCCGGCCACCTTCGTAAATGCAGTCCACGGGGCATTCTTCGATGCACGATCTGTCCATGACGTCCACGCAGGGCTCTGCGATCACGTATGTCACGGGTTTCTCCTGCTCCTCACTCGCGGTACCCGAACGGGCCGTCTACCTGCACAGTATCTCCGCACCCGCAGGAAGCGACCAGCGGACCCCCGACAATCAGGATCGCGGCGGGCCCGGTCGCGATGCCATCACCCGGCCCAGCGCTACCGCGCCGGGGACCGCGCCAGCGGTCATCAGCAGCACCGATCGCCAGTCGTCGGTGAGCAGCACGTCACCACCTGGCCCGCCGACGCCGAACACTCCCAGCGCGAGCGCCCACACCAGCATGGGAACCACCGCCAGCAGCCGGGACCCGCCCAGCTCAGCCGCGCTGCTCACCAGCCACGGGCAGCTCAGCGCGGCGAGCAGGATCGTGACCGGGAACGGCACGCCGCCGACTCTCAGCGGCAGGTACAGCAGTTCCACCACGGCCAGCGCGAGGGCATCAGCCATCAGCACCACCAGGGTGAGGCGGGCCCCCAGGCTCACGGTGTCACCGGCAGCCCGCCGAACAGGTCATCGTGGGAGCCCGCCGCCGCGCCGAGGGCGAGAGTGAAGTGCTCGATCCCGGCCACGGGCCGGGCCACCCCATCGCAGAGCGCGAACGCCGCGTACGGGCCCATGGCCCACACCGTGACCTGGGTGGCGTGCGCGCGCATGGCCGCGAGTACGGCACCGCGGTGGCCACTGACGTCCAGGACGGTAGTCACCTCGGTGTCCGGGACAGCAGGCAGGGAGTCCGGCAGCGGGAAGGGCAGCCCCGGCATCGCCGCCAGCGCGGCGATCCCCTCAGCCACCGCGGAGACCGGGCGCACCGCCCAGAACACCCGTCCGATCCCTGACACTCGCGCCGCCGCCATCGTCACGTGGTGGGCCCGGACGTGATCGGGGTGCCCGTAGCCACCGTCGGGGCCGTAGGTGACCACGACCTGCGGCCGCACCTCGTCCAGGATCCCGGCCAGCGCCTCGATCTGCTGATCGGGCTCACCCGCGGCGAACGCTCTCGGGTGCAGCCGCGCCGGCGCGCTCGCTCTCGCACCCGGTTCGGCCACCATCCCGGAGTCCCGCCACCGGCCGATCCCGCCGAGGAACCGCTGGTCGGTGACGCCGAGCGCGGCGCACGCCGCTCTCAGCTCAGCGACCCGGTAGCCGCCGAGCTGATCAGCCCGGTCAGCGGCCAGCCCGCGCAGATCGTCGACCAGCACCTCCCCCAGCTCCCCCAGCGTGCAGGTCACCAGCGTCACGGCGACTCCGTCGGCCGCGTACCGCGCGATCGTCCCCCCAGTCCACAACGTCTCATCATCCGGATGCGCGTGAACCACCACCATCCGCCGGGCGTCGCTCATCTCCCCTCCACGGCTGTGCCATTCACACCGCTGACTGCGAGGGCCGCCGGGAAATGACAGGCGACGGCGTGGGTTGGGGTGTGTGTGGCCAGCGGCGGGAGGTGCGTGGCGCAGCGGTGGCGCTGATCCTCGGTGAGGTGGGCGGCGAACAGCGGGCAGCGGGTGCGGAACCGGCAGCCTGATGGGGGGTTCGCCGGGTTAGGGACATCACCGGTGAGGATGATCCGTTCCCGGGCGCGTTCCTTGCGCGGGTCAGGCAGCGGGATCGCCGAGATCAGGGCCTGGGTGTAGGGATGTGCCGGTGCGCGGAACAGCTCATCGGTACCCGCGATCTCGACGATGCGGCCCAGGTACATCACCGCGATCCGGTCGGCGACGTGCCGCACCACCGACAGGTCGTGGGAGACGAACAGGTACGACAGGCCGAGCTGGGATTGCAAATCCGCGAGCAGGTTGAGCACCCCGGCCTGGATGGAGACGTCCAGCGCGGACACCGGCTCGTCCAGCACGAGGACCTTCGGCCGCAACGCGAGGGCCCGGGCGATGCCGATCCGCTGGCGCTGCCCGCCGGAGAACTCGTGCGGGTACCGGTTGCCGTGCTCGGGTCTGAGCCCGACCAGGCCCAGCAGCTCCTGGACGGCCTCCCGGCCGGCGGCGTCATAGCGGCCGTGGATGCGCAGCGGCTCGGCGACGATCTCGTTCACGGGCAGCCGGGGATCGAGCGCGGCGTAGGGGTCCTGGAAGACGATCTGCAGCTCGCGGCGCAACCGGCGCAGCGCCTTGCGGGGCAGCCGGGTCAGATCCTCACCCTGATAACGCACTTCGCCGGAGGTCGCGGGCTGCAGGCTCAGCAGCACCCGCGCCGTAGTGGTCTTGCCACAGCCCGACTCGCCGACCAGGCCCAGCGTCTCCCCCTGGCGGAGATCGAAAGACACGTCACAGACAGCGTGCACCTCACCGGCGCGGCGGCGTGCCAGGCCCCGGCCGGTGACCGGGAAGTGCTTGACCAGGTGGCGCACGGACAGGATCGGCTGCTGGGTCACGGCTCGGTATCCCGGGAGCTCGGGCGGAACAGGTCACCGGGCGTCAAGCCGTCCAGCTTGTCACTGAAGTGGCAGGCCGAGTACTGGCCATTGGCGCCGATGGGGTGGCGGGCGGGAGTGGTCACCGCCGCGAGCGGCGGTTCCTCGGCGTGGCAGACCGGTTCCGCCAGCGGGCAGCGCGGGGCGAACGGGCATCCCGGCGCCATGTCGATCGCCGACGGGGGTGCGCCGCTGATCGGGTGCAGCCGTTGCCTGCGCTCGTCCAGCCGGGGCTGGCTGCCCAGCAGCCCCAGCGTGTAGGGCATTCGCGGGGTGTAGAAGATGTCCTCGACCCTACCGGCTTCGACGACCCGGCCCGCGTACATCACCAGCACCCGATCCGCCTGCCCGGCGATCACTCCCAGATCGTGGGTGATCAGCACCATCGACGCCCCGGTCTGCTCCTTGGCGGCCCGCAGCGCCTCCAGGACCTGGGCTTGCACGGTCACATCCAGCGCGGTGGTCGGCTCATCCGCGATGATCACCCCGGGGTTGTTGGCCATCGCGATGGCGATCACCACCCGCTGGCGCATCCCGCCGGAGAGCTCGTGCGGGTAGCTGTCCACCCGCCGTTCCGGGTCCGGGATGCTGACCTTTCCCAGCAGTGCTACCGCCTGGGCGCGCGCCGCGTCCCGGGTGACGTCGTGGTGGGCCCGGATCGCCTCGGCAACCTGATAGCCGACGGTGTAGACCGGGTTGAGCGAGGTCATCGGATCCTGGAAGATCATTGAGATGCCCTGGCCGCGTACCCGGCGCAGCTCGGCCTCCGGCGCCCCGATCAGCTCCGTACCCGCGAAGCGCGCCGATCCGGATACCCGCGCTGAGCGCGGGAGTAAGCCCATCAGGGCCAGCGAGGTCACCGATTTCCCGGAGCCCGACTCGCCGACGATGCCGAGCACCTCACCCCGGCGCAGCTGGTAGGAGATTCCGCGCACGGCGTGCACGCGGCCTTCGTCGGTGCGGAACTCAACTCCCAAGTTCTCGACGTCAAGCAGCACGTCATCGGTGGCGGGCATGACGGCGCGACTCACCGGGTACCAGGGCGCGACACGCCGGAGGAGGGGTCGAGCGCGTCGCGCAGGCCGTCGCCGATGAAGTTGATCGTCAAGGCGATCAGGATGATGAACAGGCCTGGGAAGTAGAACAGCCAGGGGCGGGTGTCCACCGCGGTCTGGGCGTCGGAGACGAGCAGGCCCAGGGACGTGTCGGGGGGGCGTACCCCGAAGCCCAGGTAGGACAGCGCGGTCTCCAGCAGGATGGCGACCGAGACCAGCACGGTGGCGTTCACGATGATCGCGCCGAGCGCGTTGGGCAGCAGGTGCCGGAAGATGATCCTGGCGTCGCTGGCGCCGAGTGCCCGGGCGGCCTCGATGAACTCCTTCTCCCGCAGCGAGAGCACCACTCCCCGGGCCACCCGGGCGACGTAGGCCCAGTACAGCCCGGCGATGACCACCGCGATCAGCCACCAGCTGCCGCCGGCGTTGTGCCCGAGCACGGCGGCGACCGCGAGCAGGGGCAGGGTGAGGACCAGGTCCGCGATCCGCATCATCACAGTGTCGAGCCGTCCCCGGTAGTAGCCGGCGGTGGCTCCCCAGATAGTCCCGACGACGGTGGCGAACACCGCGACCAGCACCGAGATCCCGATCGAGATCTGGGTGCCGCGCAGCACCTGGGCGAGCAGGTCACGCCCGGCGGCATCGGTGCCGAACGGGTGACTCCAGGACGGCGGCACCGACAAATCCGAGGTGAATTCCCCGACCGGGTATCGCCACATCGCGCCGCCGAGGAATGCCAGCACAACCAGCGCTGCCAGCACGATCAGGCTGGCCACGGCCAGCCGGTGCCGCCGGAACCGGCGCAGGATGAGCTGGGCCTGGCTGCGCTGCTCAGGCATACCGGATCCTCGGGTCGAGCACCGCGTAGAGCAGGTCAGCGGCGAGGTTGAACAGGATGACGAAACTCGCCGCGATCAGCAGCCAGCCCACCACCGCGTACGAGTCGCTGTGCTGAATCGACTCGAGCAGGTAGCTGCCGGCTCCGCGCCACTGGAAGACGGTCTCCGTGACCACCGCCCCGGAGATGATCGCGCCAAGATCCAGCGCGGTGACCGTGACCAGCGGGATCAGCGCGTTCCGCAGGGCATGCCGGACCAGCACGCTGGCCCGCCCGAGACCCTTGGCCCGGGCCAGCCGGACGTAGTCGCTGCCCATGACTTCCAGCATGGACGCCCGCTGAAACCGGCTCCAGGCCGCGAAGGACAGCAGCGCCAGGGAGATGGTGGGCAGGATCATGTGGCCCAGGATGTCGGTGATCGAGGCCCAGGTGCCGCCCTCGACGTACACCGAGCGGTCCCCGATGGTGAACAGCACCTGGTCACCGACGGTGTCATTGAAGCTGATCCCGGCTTCCTTGAGTAGGATCGCGAACCAGAACGAGGGCATGGCCAGGAACAGGAACCCCAGGAAAGTGAAGGCGTAGTCGGTCCCGGAGTACTGCTTGACCGCGCTGATCACCCCGACGACCACCGCGAGCGCCAGCGCCAGCAGCATCGCCAGCCCGATCAGCCGGAACGTGACCAGGAACCGATGGGCCAGCTCCGGGCCGATCACCTGCGTGGACTGCACCGAGGGACCGAAATCACCGTGGGCCACCCCGGTGATCCAATGCCAGTAGCGGCTCAGCAGCGGCTCGTCCAGCCGCAGCCGGTGCGCCTCCAGCGCGAGGGTGCGCGCGGGCGGCGGCGGATTGAGCGTCTTGAGCCCGGAGAGCGGATCACCGGAGAGCGCGACCATCACGAACACCACGAACGTCGCGGCGATCAGAATCGGCACCGACACCAGCACCCGGCGCACCGCATAGGCGAGCATGACGTCTTTCCTGCCGCAGGGACCCCTCCGGCCAGCCGCACTCGTGGTACCGCCAGCCGTCACACCCTACGTCGGTCCGCCTTAGCGGATCGGCGAGCCCACCCTTGCACGAGGTTGAGCTGGACGTCGGGGTCCGCATGGCACAGCCGACCAGGGTCGTCGGTGAGCGCGGGCCGGACTGGCACTTGTGGTGCTGCGGCGTTAGCCGGGCGGGACGGTGGGCGCTGGCCTGGTGGGGGTCGCCTGGGTGAACGCGGTCCAGAGCAGGTTCAGCGGATGGTTGTGGGTGTAGCGCTGTCGTTACCCCTTGGCGGGCGAAGATGCCGGTGACGATCTCCAGGCGTGGTCGGTAGTCGTCGGCGAGGTCGATCTTGCAGAGGGTTCTGCCGGGCAGGCGTCCGTCGAGGGCGGCAAGGGATCATCATCGGCGCCTCGGAGGGGCCATTGCGGGTGCTCGCCCACTGCTCTGACCAGCTGCTGCCCCTGCTGCGAGGTTGCGACTACGTCCACCAGACCAGGGACGTGCTCGCGGACGGATCACGACTGACCGATCACTCCGGACTCGCCGTGCGCCTAGCCACAACGGCGAGGTCGCCGCTGCTAACCTCTGACCCCGCCACGGCGGCACCCAGCGAGCCCGGCTTGGAGCCAACCCTGTTCTGACCCGGCGTTCGTGCTGGCCGCCACCTGCGACCAGCACGAGGACTTCGCCCGCATGCCCGACACCAGCCTGACCCCGCGCCTGGGCGCCCGAGTCTTGCTGCTCGATCCCCTCGATCGAATCCTGCTCATCCACGCTCGCGATCCCGAGGACCCTGGCCACCGCTGGTGGGAGCTGCCCGGGGGTGGCCTGGACCAGGGCGAGGACCTGGCTGATGCCGCCCGCCGTGAGCTCGCTGAGGAATCCGGGATCCTGCTCCGGGAGCTGGGCCGCAAGCTGTGGGTGCGCGAGTCGCGATTCATCTACCGGGGTCGCGCCCACCACCGCATCGAGCACGTCTTCCTCGGCCGCACCCCCAGCACGCTGGCCCAGGTCGGGCTCAAACCCACTGAGAACGAGAAGGCCGGGCTGATCGAACGCCGCTGGTGGCCTGCCGCCGAACTCCGGCGCTGCCCCGACAAGCTCCTGCCAGCCCACCTGCCCCAGCTGCTCGACGACCTCCTTGGTGACCGGCTCGGTGACCAGCCTTTGATGCTGATCGGCTGACTCCGGGACCCCCAGGGATGACCCGCCCGGCCAGCTGGGTGGAGCCACTGCTTATCGATGTGGTGGCTGATGGGTTCGCGTTGCACTGCTGTGGGCCCAAGACGGCGCCGCAGGCGCTGGTCGCCAGTTACGAGTGGCCGAACTGCGTGGATCTGCTCACCGTCCGGGACTTCAACCGGGTGATCACCGCCAGGTCACCGAAACAAGGCCCCCGGCTGGACATCTTCGATCCGGAGGTTGTGGTGTGGGCGTATGAGGGCCCGCCGCAGCCTACGGTGCGGGTCCTGCTGCACCACGTCGACGCTGCTGTGGGCATCGGTCGCGCCCGCGCAGCTGGGGAAGGTGGCGAGCGCGCTGGCCCAGCACGAGGAGCTGGTCTTCGTCGCCGCGACCACCGGCCCGACCAACCTGGTCGCGCGGGTCCTCTGCCGGAAGCGGCGAGCAGCAGGCCCGGCATCAGGACCCTCCAGTCCGAGTCCGCGCCGACCGCAGTGTCGAGCAGCACGCCGACCCCGATCAGCAGCAGGCCGCTGCCGATCAGGTACTGCGGCGGCGCGTTGTGCAGCAGCCGCCTGACCAGCACCGCCACGACGAAGGAGGCACCGGCCAGCGGGGTGAGGGCCAGCCCCGCCTCGATCGCGCTCATGCCGAGCAGCGACTGCGCCCACAACGACACCGAGATGACGTACCCGAAGACGGCGCCTTGGAACACGGCACCGCCCACCATCAGCGTGGTGAACGACGGCCGCCGGAACAGCGCGAGGTCCAGCATCGGTACCCTGCTGCGCAGCTCAAACACAATGAACGCGACGAGCAGGACCGCTGCTGCGGCGAAGGCGGCCACGGTGATGGTGCAGCCCCCCAACCCTCCTGGCCGACCTCGATCAGGCCGTAGACGAGCAAGGTGAGCGCAGCGGTGAAGGTGACCGTGCCGGGCAGATCCAGCGGAGACCGCACCGGACTCCGGCTCTCCGGCAGGGTGCGTACCGCCAGTACGATCGCCAGCGGCAGGTTGATCAGGAAGATCGCCCGCCAGCTGACATAGTCGATGAGCAGTCCGCCGATGATCGGCCCGGCTGCGGCTGCGGCGCCCATCACGCCGCCCCAGATACCGAACGCGGTGCCGCGGTCCCGGCCGTGATAGTTGGCATGGCTGGGGCGGCGTTGGTTGCGAGCATCGCCACAGCGCCGAGGCCCTGGAAACCGTGGGCGGCGATCAGCATGCCGGAGATCAGCGCGAGCCCGGCGGCTAGCGACGCAGCCGTGAAGATCACCAGTCCGAGCTCGATCACGGAAAGTGGGCCGGATCCGCCATTGTGTCCCCCTAATCGCGCTTGACCGGCCTGGTTGATCTAGCCTCTGCTCATGCAGCGCTATCCTCTCGGCCGCTTCTCCGTCTCACGCATCGGCTTCGGCGCGATGCAGCTGCCCGGTCCTGGTGTGTTCGGTCCCCCGCGTGACCGGGACGGGGCACTGGCGGTGCTGCGGCGTGCCGTGGAGCTGGGTGTCGACCACATTGACACCTCGCAGTACTACGGGCCCGACGTGGCCAACGAGCTGATCCGGGAGGCGCTGTACCCCTACCCCGACACCCTCGCGTTGGTGAGCAAGGTCGGCGCGCGCCGCGACGAGTCCGGCGGATGGCTGCCCTACGACGAACCCGACCAGCTGCGCCAGGGCATCGAGGACAACCTGCGCACCCTCGGTGTCGAGCAACTGGCGGTCATCAACCTGAGGCTGATGGACAACTCGACGCCCGGCCAACGGTTCGACGACCAACTCGCCGCCATGATCCAGGCGCGCGAGGCAGGGCTGATCGGAGGCGTCGGCCTGAGCAACATCACCTATGAGCACTTGCGGCACGCGCTGAATGGCACGCAGGTGGCATGCGTGCAGAATCCGCTGAACCTGGCCGATCGCGCCTCGATGCCCATTCTCCACGAGTGCACTCGCGGGAGATCGCTTTCGTGCCGTTCTTCCCGCTGGGTTCCGGCTTCGCCGACACCAATCCGGTGCTGGGCAACGAGCACGTGCTCAACAACGCCAAGCGGCTCGGCATCACCCCAGCACAGGTGGCCCTAGCCTGGACATTGGCCCTCGCGCCCAACGTCCTGTTGATCCCGGGCACGTCCTCCGTGCGACACTTGGAGGAGAACCTCGCGGTCGCCGACATCGAACTCGACGAGGACGCGCACCAGCAGTTGGCGGCGGCCGGGTAGGCGGGCGGCAGACACGGGGCTCGTCGCCACTGTGGTGCTAACGGGGCCGGCTGCTCCTGGCGTCGCCTGGGTCGGCTGGCAGGGCCCACCGGGCTGCCCCGGGCCTGGGAGCCGCCGCTAGGCTGCTCCACCACCAGTGGCCTAACGACAAAGGGTCGCTAGGCGGGGAACTGGCTGATATCGCCCTCTACACCATGGCCCTGGCCGAGATGACCGGCCTGGACGTCGACACCGAAAATCGAGCGGAAGATCACAAAGAACCGCGCCCGCGTCTACGCCGGCGACCCCCTTGGTGTCCCCACCCGCGTTCACGAAGCCCTCCCACCAGAACCTGTCTCGGCGGCTGATGACGACCGCCCGTGTGGACGGGCTCGCTCGCCGGCGCTGGTGAGTCCGCGATCGCCACATATTGGTGATCGACATGGATATATGTGGCTCGTCCAGGTGGTGATGACGTCCAGGAGATCGATGACGCTCGTGGCGTTGCCAGTGCCGATGTTGAACACCGCCTCATCACCCTGCACTGAGTCGCCGCGATAAACGCGTCGACGACATCAGCGACGTAGATGTAGTCGCGGGTCTGCTTGCCATCACCGTAGATCGCCGGAGTTTCGCCACGGGCGACCTGGCCACAGAAGATCGCGACTACTCCGGCTTCGCCATGCGGGTCTTGCCGGGGCCCATAGGCATTACCCAGCCGCAGCGCGATGTGACGTCCGCCGTGAAGCCGGTTGAACAACATGAGGTACTGCTCGGCGCAGTATTTCGCGATCCCATACGGGGCGTGGGTCCCTGGAGAGCAGGTTTCTGGGGTGGGCAGTGGCACATCGTCGCCGTACATGGCGCCACCGGTGCTGGCCAAGATCAAGCGGGCGCCAGCGGCGATAGCGGCGTTCAGGAGGTTCATCGTGCCCAGAATGTTGGTAGTGGCGTCGGCCACCGGATTGGCGACCGAGTAGCGGACACTGATCTGGGCGGCGAGGTGGTAGATCACATCAGGCTGGCAGGCGGTCACGACACCGGTGACCGCATCGGCGTCGACCACATCGGCTACGTGCAGCGCGACATCACTGGGAACCCGGTCGCGACGGCCACTGGACAGGTCATCCACCACAGCGACGCGGTGACCGTCGGCGACGAGACGATCAACGAGATGCGAACCGATGAACCCGGCACCGCCGGTGACAAGTACGCGCCTGGCCGGACACCCTATCCATAGCCGCCCCTCGCCGACCTGTAGCGCCATCGGACCTCACGCTCGCGAGATCCCTTACGTCAGGTTCAGCTCGTACACAGCGCGGTCCTTGCCAGGACCTTTGTAGTGTGAGATCACGGAGACACCGTCGATGGTGTGATCGCCGGGAACGTTGCTGAACCCGAGCGAGAGCCACGTCCGGTGAGCCGCCGTGTTCTCAGGCTCAGAAGTGAGGTAAAGGCGTTCGCATCCCCAGGCGGAGGCCTGCTTCTGGATGGCGCCCATCAGCGATCGGGCGATTCCGCACCGACGCCGGACGGGGTCTGTCATGACGTCCTGGACGTAGACATCGCCGGGCTTGTCCTGGCTGCGGAAAGCGATGACGACCCCGATGACTTCATTGTCTATCGCGACCGGGCAGCTTGAGGAGAACAGCTCAGCGTAGAGCCAGTAGTCAGATTCAGTCCGGAGCCGAACGTAAGGAGCACCGAGCCCGATGAGCTGCTCGACCGCAGGGATGAGCGGGGCGCGCAGTGGAGTGATGATCATTCATGGTCCCTGGGGCGGAGAGCGTTGAGATGGTTGATCAGGTGACCGGCCGCCGTTGCCGGATCCACCGCATCGGTGACACCCCGTCCGACAATGACGATATCCCAAATCGGGTTGGCATTAAGGATCTCGTCAGCTGTGCTGAAGCCGCCTGACACGGCGACGGGGAGTCTGGTCCAGGAACGCACGGCATGAGCCTGTTCGAGCGGTGCGGCCCCGCCGCCCCAAGATCGATGTTGGTGGTGATGGCGAATCCATCGACCCCGGCCCGCTCCATGGCTTGTACTCAGGTTCGGTCGATGAGATGGTGAGGGACATCGAGCATAAGCGGTACGCCCAGCTTTCTGCCGGCATCTACGGCAGCCACGACGCTGGCGGTGCTAGCTGGGCCGATCAGGAGTACAACATCCGCTCCAGCTTCGGCGGCCAATACCACTTGGTCGCGTCCCCAGTCGGTGGACATCATCTCGGCGACAACGACAAGACCGGGGAAACGCTGCTTGATGTGCCCGATCGCCACTACACCTACGCTCTTGATAAGCGGGTCGCCGACCTCGACGAACTCCGCACCTGCCTGCGCCGCAGCTTCGGCGACCGCAATCGCCTGATTGAGATCCCGTGTGTCAAGGGCGATCTGGACGGCGTGGCGCTCACGCAGGCGCCTGAAGGCTTCGCGGCTTGCCCGGATATCCTCGCTCCAGGTGCCCGCAGAGTGGAAATTCGCCGCTTCTTTGCTAGTCAGCCAGTGCGTCGATTTTTTAGCGTGACCAATCAGCCCGGCCAATACTTCCGGCGATA
>DASTBN010000147.1:0-3233 GCA_035712045.1 Pseudonocardiaceae bacterium | reverse complement strand
CACGGCCCGGGCGAGGGGATTCACCACAGCGGCCCAGGCGGGTGCGGTGGCCAGCGGGCGCGGGACGGCCCGCAGGAGCATCCCGAGCCACCCCCGCCGGCCGACGGTCAGCTCGGCCCGCAGCGGCCCGGCCACCACGGTCAGCTGGCCCGGTCGGCGGGTCGCCTCGATCGTGGCGAGCTCGACAGCGTCAAACCGGTAGGTGCTGGCGATGAATCGCCCGACCCGCTCGTCCGGGGCGATCAGCAGCCGCCAGCCACTGGGCGCCTCGAGCATGACATCGCTGATCGGGCCGAACGGCGACACTGGCCATCGCCCGACGACGATCCGGTAACCCGCCGCGGTGCCGAACGCGGCGATCTCACCCTCGAAACGCCAGCGCACCAGGTGATGATCCCAGGTGCCGCCGTGAACCTGCGTACCGTGACACGGGAGCGTCAGTCATGGCACCGGGGGAGGAGACCGCGTGATCAACACGATTGAGGTCGCTGATCAGGGAGGCACGATCGCCTTCACCTTCGACGATCTCATGCGCTACCACGGCCCGGGCTCGCCCGCGGGCGTGGCCCACGCGCTGAAAGTGCTGGAGCTGAGCCTGCCCGTGCTGGAGCCGGACGGGCTGGCGGAACGCCGCGACATCGCCGTGCGGACAGCCTTCGCCGGACCGGGCGCCCGTGACGCGTTCGAGATGGCCATCCGCGCGGTGACCGAGGGCCGCTACGTCGTCGACGACGCCCTGGCCCGGCCCGAACTGGGCCGCACCCGTGAGCGTTTCGTTTTCTGGCTCGGTTACCGGGGGCGCGGTGTCACGGCGGTCCTCCGGGACGGATACGTGGGGGAGGAGTTCATCGAGTTGGCGCGCATGGCGTCACGGACCGAGTCACAGGAGAACCGGCTGACCACCTTGAAACGTGAGATGGCCGGGCTGCTGCTGACGAAGCCAGCGGCCGAGGTGTACGACATCGAGGCCGGAGCCGAGGCTCGGCCCGGACCGCCGCTACCCTCTGCGCCGTGAAGTCATCGAACCGTGCCGACCTCGACGCCATGATCGAGGAGGCGACGATCGACTGTTACAACGAAAGCGAGTGCGTCACCGGCTTTTTCACCATGATCGACGAGCGCCTCGGAGTGCCGTTTCAGACCGAGGTGCTGGGGGTCGATGTCACCGTCACGGGCGTCGATATGGGCGATGATGACCAAATCGTGGCTATCTGCGTTCGTGGTGGGCGGCGACAGCGCGTCCCGATCCTCGATCTGCCGTTGCCCTCGCCTCCGCCGGATGGGGCGCGGTGGATCGAGGCATACCGTTACTGGCTGAGGTAGCGGAGAGCACGAGCGTGAACGTTTGCGACACCGGCCCGCTGAGCGCGATCGGGGAACACCGGATACGGCTGACTGAGCCAGAAGCCCAGCTCAACCTGCGTACCGTGCTGGAGCTGTGCGCGGGGGGCGAACTACGGTGCAGCGAGAAGACCAATCGCCCGTCGGCGGCGACGGTCCACACCGTGGCCCTGCATCTCGCGCACGGCGATTTCTACCGGGACGAGCCGATCGCGTCGTTCGCGTGGCCGCTGCTGGTCCAGGCCGGTGGACTAGCCAAGATCGAAAACAGGCGGCTGCGGCTGACCCCGAAGGGCCGCGCCGCGCTGCGCAAACCAGCGGCCGAGGTGATCCGCCAGCTGTGGCAGCGCTGGCTCATCCACGCGCTCATCGACGAGTTCAACCGGATCGAGGAGATCAAGGGCCAGCGTGCCCGCAATGTGCTCACCTCGGTCAAGACCCGCCGCCAGATGGTCGCCGCGGCCCTGGCCAGTTGCCCGCCGGATGAGTGGATCAGCGTGGATGTTCTGTTCACTACTATGCGGCAGGGCGGCATGAGTCCCGCGATCGCCCGCAACGAGATGGCGCTGTGGAAGCTCTACCTCGTCGATGCCCACTACGGCAGCCTGGGCTACGACGGCTTTCACCGGTGGGAGATCCTTGAAGGCCGCTACACCCTGGCGGTGCTGTTCGAATACGCCGCCACGCTGGGACTGGTCGACATCGACTACGTCCACCCCGCCGGAGCGCGAGACGATTTCCAGGGCAACTGGGGCGGAGACGATCTGGACGCGCTGAGCCGCTACGACGGGCTTCGGGCGCTCCGGCTCACCGGGCTGGGTCGTTACGCCCTCGGCCTGGTCGACTCCTACCAGCCACCCGCCGCAGACAAGGGCGCCGAGGGATTGAAGGTTCTTCCCAACCTCGACGTCGTCGCCACTGGTGCCCTCTCCACAGGTGACCAGCTTCTGCTGTCCGCCTACGCCGAGCACACCGCGGACCGGGTCTGGACCATCTCCGCGGCGAGCCTGCTGAGCGCGATCACCACCGGGCGCGACCTCACGGACTTCACCAGCTTCCTGGCCCAGCGCGCCGACCACGAATTACCCGGCTCGCTGGGAACCCTCATCAGCGATGTCACCCGCCGCGCCGCGCAGCTCACTGACCTCGGGCACGCCCGCGTGATCGAATGCGCCGACCGCGCGCTGGCCGCGCTCATCACCCACGACCGCGTTCTTCGCGCCCTGTGCCAGCCGATTGGCGAGCGCCATCTCGCCGTCCCGCTGGACCAGGAACTGAAGTTCCGCACCGCACTGCTCAAGCTCGGCTACGCGCTGCCCGGGGGTCGGAGAAGCCGAGACTGAGGTAGCCCGGCGCGCGCTTAGCCAGGGGTCAGCTCGCTCGACGGCAGCTGGATCCCTGTGCCGAGACGGGCATGCAGGATGAGCGGCGTCGTGGCGCGGACCGGGTGGAGACCGGCGTGCCAGCCGGTCCACTTGCGCCCCCATCACGACCCGGCCGGCCTTGCGCCCGACCTGGCTGACCTCGCCGGGACTCATCCGGCCTAACGCACCACGCAGGCCGATCGAGACGAAGCGTGTTGACTGCATTCCCGTCAATGTCTATTGCTAATTCGCCCGCCCGCGCAGATTTCAATTTTCAATGAATTCATTTAACGCGAAAGCAACTCGTTGCGGCGCGTCATTCCGAGGCTGACGACGCTGACGAGTGTGGGCGCAACTGTCTCCACACTAAATCCAGAGGTTGGCTCATGGCGAAGTCGAGAGTGAGATAAACCGTGCATCGGGGTCGCCTCCGCCGCAATCGCCATATCGTGCGAGTCCACCCGCAGTATTGACACTGGCCCCGTTTGTTCACTCGATGCTGGCGTAACAGTATCACGACACCCGCCA
>DASTBN010000146.1:0-10236 GCA_035712045.1 Pseudonocardiaceae bacterium | reverse complement strand
GCCAGCAGCGCCTGCACGGCGACGCTGTCGCGGGGCCCGTCGAGCATGGTCTTGATAGCGGGGACGGCGTGCTCGCCCACCAGCCCGTCCAGCTGGGTGAGCACGGCGACCGCCACGGGCATCGGCGTGCTGGGGTCGGTGATGACGCTGACCAGCTCCCGCGCCGCTGGCTCGGCGCCCTGATGCGCTACCCACGCCCGCGCGTCAGCGAGCCAGGCGTCTGGTCGCATGTGCTCGATCAGGGTGACGAGATCACCGGCGGTCGCGCCGACCGGGTCGGGGCGGCGGAGCACGGTGAGGCCGAGATCCTCGGCCAGCGCGACCGCGATGACCACGCCAGCGGGGGTGAGCTCGACGATTTGATCATGCAGTGTGACGACGCCCAGGAGGGCCAGCCGGTCAATCTGGGTGCGGACCCAGCCGCGGATGGCGCCGAGCGCGGACTCGGGAAGGCCAGCGAACGCCTGACTCATGATCTCAGCCATGAACCCGGTGAGCTCATCGATGGGCATCGGAGTGCCGCCTGCCTGGCAGTCGATCAGCTCGGCGAGCAGCCGCCCGACGCTCTCGTCGATCACCTCACGGATCGGATAGATCCAGGTCTCCTCGGGCGATGCGGGATCGGACAGGCCGGCGCCGAGGGCATGCTCGACCAGCCGGTCGAGGGCCTCCACCGCGGACAGTTCCCGCCACCGTTCCACCGACATGAGACGGTCCTGGTGCTGGCGCAGGACCCGGGTCTCGAGGGCCAGCTCTATCAGCCAGTTCAGCACCGGCAGGTCCGCCGCGCTACGCGGGGAGCGCTGGTCATCGCCGGTATCGAGCACGGTGGCCAGATGCCGGGCGTCGGCCATCCGCAGGTGGCCCTTCCGCGTCAGCGGGCGCCCCGGGTCCGCGCAGAACTCCCAGAGGACGCGCATCTGGGCCAGCACCGGGGCGGCCGCGGCGGACTCCTCGTGCTGTGCCGGATCGGGCAGCGTGGCCGGGCCGACCGCGATGGGCTCCTCATCGAACTCATCGAAGCCGTCGATGTCACCGAAACCGCCGGAGAGCGGTGCCAGCCCGCCCAGGTCGATGCCCGGCCCGGGCATTCCCGCGCCCGCGAGGAGTCCCTTGGCGAGACCGTAGTTGGCCGGGTCGGTCATCTTCCGCACGAACCGGGAGGTGCTGTGATCGCACCAGCGCTGCAGCTGTGACGGGGTGCCACTGCCGGGCGCGAGCAACCCGCGGGCGGCCAGGAACGTCATGAAGGCGCGGATGGAGGCGGGGAACTCGGCGCACTCCTCGGAAGGCATGGTCAGCTTGCGGGGGCACCAGCCGAGCAGGAACTCATCCAGATCGGCGACCGTCCACCGGCCCAGCTCACCGTCCTGGTAGGCCCATTTCCAGTCCAGCGCGACCCCCGCGTCATAAGCCTCCGCGTTGGCGACGTTCGACGAGGCGAGCCACGCCGCGTAGTCATCCAGGACCTCATCCCGGCGGATGTAGAAGGCGTCCTCATCCTCGGCGGTGAAGCTCATGCGCATCCCGGCGCCCCCTCCTAAGCTACGGTCGGTATCCAGATGGCGACGTAAGGTAGCAGCGGTGTCAAGCGGACAGCTCGCCGATGCGGCTTCCGGTCAAGGACGCCCTCGCCGGGTTGCGCTCAGGCCAGCCGTAACCCGGGCACAACGGGCCCGAAACGCGCGGGGCGGACGGTAGGGACGTGGATCCTCTCCCGGTCCGGACGCACTGCCCGTATTGCTCCCTGCAGTGCGGTATCACGCTCAGGGACATCCCCCGGAGCCCCGTGTCCAGGAGCTCAGTCCAGCTGGAACCCCAGGAGGATTTCCCGACCAACCGGGGCGGGCTGTGCAGCAAAGGCTGGACCGCCGCTGAGCTGCTCGATTATCCCGACCGGCTGGTCACGCCACTGGCCCGGGACCGCCGGGACGCGCCGTTGCGCCCCATCACCTGGGACGACGCGCTGAACCGGGTAACCCAGGGGATCCGCCGTTCCCAGCAGTGCTACGGGCGGGAGGCCGTGGGCTGTTTCGGCGGTGGCGGGCTGACCAACGAGAAGGCCTACCAGCTGGGCAAGTTCGCCCGGGTCGCGCTGCGCACCTCACAGATCGACTACAACGGCCGGTTCTGCATGTCCTGCGCCGCCGCCGCGACCACCCGCGCGTTCGGCATCGACCGCGGCCTGCCGTTCCCGCTGGCCGACATCGCCGAAGCCAAAGTCATCATGCTGGTCGGCGCCAACCCGGCCGACACCATGCCGCCCGCGATGCAGTGGTTCGACGAGGGCCGCGGCCGGGGCGCCACGCACATCACCATCGACCCCCGCCGCACCTCCACCGCCCGGGGCTCGAAACTGCACCTCCAGCCGCTGCCCGGAACAGACCTGGCGCTGGCCAACGGCCTGCTGCACCTGGTGATCAAGCACGGTTACCTCGACACCGGCTACATCGACGCGCGCACCCACGGCTTCGAGCGGGTCCGCCGGCTGGCGCGGGCGTACTGGCCGGACCGGGTGGAGCGGATCACCGGAGTGCCGGTGGCCCAGCTGGACGAGGCCGCGGGGCTGCTCGGCGAGGCGGCCACGGCCATGATCCTCACCGCGCGCGGCGCCGAGCAGCACAGCCACGGCACCGACACCACCCTGGCCTTCATCAACCTGGCGCTGGCCCTGGGCCTGCCCGGGCGGCGCGGGTCCGGGTTCGCCACCATCACTGGGCAAGGCAACGGCCAGGGCGGCCGGGAGCACGGCCAGAAAGCCGACCAGCTGCCCGGCTACCGGCGCCTGGATGACCCCGCCGCCCGCGCGCAGGTCGCCGCCGTGTGGGGGGTGGACCCGGAGTCCCTGCCGGGGCCGGGCCGCTCGGCCTACGAGATGCTCGACCGGCTCGGCACCGGCGGCGGGGTGCGCACCCTGCTGGTGTTCGCCTCCAACGTCGCCGTCTCCGCGCCGCACGCCACCCACGTCAGCGAACGGCTGGCCGGGCTGGATTTCCTGGTGGTCAGCGACTTCGTCCTCTCCGAGACCGCCGCGCTGGCCGATGTCGTGCTGCCCAGCACCCAGTGGGCTGAGGAAGAGGGCACGATGACCAACCTGGAAGGCCGGGTGCTGCGCCGCTGCCAGGCCCTCGACCCGCCACCGGGGGCCCGCTCCGATCTGGAGATTCTGTGCGAGCTGGCGCGGCGGCTCGATTGCCCGGCCAGTTTCTCCGATAAGCCCAGAGAGGTCTTCGACGAGCTGCGGGCGGCCAGCGCGGGCGGGGTGGCGGACTACGCGGGCATCACCTACGAGCGCATCGCTGACGAAGACGGCGTGTTCTGGCCCTGCCCGGACGAGACGCATCCCGGCACGCCGCGGCTGTTCACCGGCCGCTTCGCCCACCCCGATGGCCGGGCCCGGTTCCATCCGGTGGAGCAGCGCGGCCCAGCCGAGCTGCCGGATGCCGAGTACCCGTACTACCTCAGCACCGGGCGCAGCCGCTCGCACTACCAGTCCGGGGCGCAGACCCGCCGGGTCCGGGCCCTGGTCACCGCCGAGCCGGGGCCCTACGCCGAGCTGCACCCCGAGCTCGCCGCCCGGGCAGGCGTCACGGCGGGCGATGCGGTCCAGTTGCGCAGCCGCCGGGGTGCCGCGGTGCTGCGCGCCAGGATCACCGACACCATCCGCCCCGACACCGTCTTCGTGCCGTTCCACTGGCCCGGTGTGAACGCCCTGACCAACCCGGCGCTGGACCCGGCTTCTGGGATGCCGGAATTCAAGGCCTGCGCCGTCGCCATCACTGCCGTGCCGAGCGGATGAGAAGGAGTACCCGTGCACACCACACCGCGGTTCCTGCAGGGCAGCTATCCCTTCGAAGGGCAGGGACTGTCCAAGCCGGTCCCGATCGATCCCGCGCTCACCTACACCGTTCCCCCCGGGGTGACCGCGCAGGCGCTCTATTTCCGGGGCGGGAACAGCTCCGACGAGATGATCGCCGTGGTGCTCATGCGCGACGGAAACCCCATGCGGTACTTCCCGATCGGCGCCCGGGGCGGCACGCACGCGGCGCTGCGGGTGGTGGAGGACCTGATCAGTACCACCCAGGTCGAGCTGCACGTCGCCGCGCCCGAGGGATGCCTGGGAACGGTCATCGTCGACCTCGGATTGCTGGAGGTGTGAGGGCAGTGCCGCGCGAACTGATCGTCGTCGGTAATGGCATGGCCGGTGCCCGTGCCGTCGAGGAGATCCTGGCCCGGGGTGGTGCCGGGCAGTTCAGGATCACCATGTTCGGGGATGAGCCCTACGGCAATTACAACCGGATCCTGCTCTCCGAATTGCTGGCCGGCGACGGGAACGCCCCGCTGGACGACATCTTCCTCAACCCCTGGGAATGGTATGAGCACAACGGGATCACGCTGCACGCCGGAGTGCGGGTGGTGCGCATCGACCGGTTCGCCCACCGGGTCTACGCCGACAACGGGGCGGTCGTGTCCTACGACAAGCTCGTCCTCGCGACCGGCAGCCGCTCCTACTTCCCGCCGATGGAGGGCCTGTGGGCGGATGACAAGACCCTGACGCCGGGGGTGTTCGGGTTCCGCTCCCTGCACGACGCGATGGCGATGATCCGCTACGCCCGTGCGGAGGGCACCAAGCGCGCCGCTGTGATCGGCGGTGGCCTGCTGGGCCTGGAAGCGGCCCGCGGCCTGCAGGCGCATGGCCTGGACGTGCACGTGATCCACGGCGCGCCCGGGCTGATGAACCAGCAACTGGACGCCCAGGCGGGCCGGATCTTGCGGCGCTCGCTGGAGCGGATCGGCATGTGCGTGCGCACCGGCACCCGGACCACCGCGATCGAGCGCGGCCCCGACGGCGCGGTCACTGGCGTCACCTTCAAGGACGGGACCACTGTGGAGGTGGATATGGTGGTGGTCACCGCCGGGATCCGCCCGAACATCGGGCTGGCCATGGTCTCCGGCCTGGAAACCCAGCGCGGCATCGTGGTCGATGACCAGATGCGCTCGGTGGACGACGACGACATCTACGCCGTCGGCGAGTGCGCGCAGCACCGCGGCGAGGTGTACGGGCTGGTCGCGCCGCTATGGGAGCAAGCGGTGGTGCTCGCCGACCACATCACCGGCGCCAACCCGGCGGCGGCCTACCACGGTTCGCGGCTGGCGACCAAGCTCAAGGTCGCCGGGGTGGACGTGGCCGCGATGGGCCTGAAGGAACCGGAACACCCCGACGACGAGTTCGTCCAGTTCAGCGAGCCCAGCCGGGGCGTGTACCAGACAGTGATCATCCGTGAGGGCATCCTGGTGGGCGCCACGCTGCTAGGCGACGTCAGCAAGGTCGCCTCCCTGACTCACGCCTTCGACCGGCGGGTGCCGCTGCCCCAGGAACGGATCAAGCTGCTGTTCGACATCGGAGTCGCGTCGGCTGAGGTGGGCGCGGCGGAACTGGCCGATGAGGCGCAGGTCTGCAACTGCGTCGGGGTGAGCAAGGGCGAACTGGTGGCGTGTGTCAAGGACGGGCAGCGCACCGTCAGCGGAGTGATGGCCGCCACCCACGCCGGGCGGGGCTGCGGTTCCTGTAAGGCCCTAGTCGCCGAGATCGTGACCGCGGCGCTGGGTGATGACCTGCGGACCGACCCGACGGAGGGCTACTACGTGCCGTGCATCCCGCTGGACAAGCCAGCGCTGATGGCCCAGATCCGGGCCCGGGGGCTGCGCAGCCCCACAGCGGTGTTCGCCGCGCTCTCGGCCGGCGGTGCCGAGCACGCGGGCAGCAAGATGGCGCTGGCCTCGCTGCTGAAAATGATGTGGGCCGGAGAGTACGTCGACGAGCGGGACGCCCGGTTCATCAACGACCGGGTGCACGCCAACATCCAGAAAGACGGCACCTTCTCGGTGGTGCCGCAGATCCCTGGTGGTGTCACCTCTCCAGCGCAGCTGCGCCGGATCGCCGACGTCGCCGAGCGCTACGACGTGCCCATGGTCAAGATCACCGGGGGGCAGCGCATCGACCTGCTCGGGGTGCGCAAGGAGGACCTGCCCCGGGTGTGGGCTGATCTGGACATGCCTTCGGGCTACGCCTACGGCAAGAGCTTCCGCACCGTGAAGACCTGCGTGGGCCGCGAGTTCTGCCGTTTCGGGCTGGGGGAGTCCACCCGCCTGGGTATCGCCATCGAGCAGCGCTACCAGGGATTGGAGAGCCCGGCGAAGATGAAGCTGGCCGTCTCCGGCTGCCCGCGCAACTGCGCGGAGTCCTACGTCAAGGACATCGGCATCGTCGCCGTCGAGGGAGGCCGCTGGGAGATCTATGTCGGTGGTGCCGCCGGCGCGAGCGTCCGCAAGGGCGACCTGCTGGCCACCGTCGATCGCCACGAGGACGCCGTCACTCTCACCGGCAGGTTCATCCAGTACTACCGGGAGAACGCGAAGTGGCTGGAACGCACCTACGATTTCGTGCCCCGCATCGGGCTGGCCGAGCTCCAGGCCATCCTCGTGGAGGACCGCGACGGCATCGCCGACCAGCTAGACGAGGCGGTGGCCCGCTCGGTCGCCGCCTACCGCGATCCCTGGCAAGAGCACGCGAACCCGGTGACCGAAGGCCAATTCCGCACCGCGCTTCCGCTGATCGAGATGCCGGCCCTATGAGCGAGGCGCTGCTGTGCCGGCTCGGGCCGGCCGATCAGATTCCCCTGGGGGAGGGCCGTGCGTTCGCCGTCGGTGACGAGCTGGTGGCGGTGTTCCGGCTGCGCGATGGCGCGCTCCGCGCGGTGTCAGGACGCTGCCCGCACCGAGGCGGCCCGCTGGCCGATGGCCTCATCGACGGCCAGCAGGTGATCTGCCCGCTGCACAACCACGCATTCCGCCTGATCGATGGCCACTGCACCACAGGCGAAGCCCCCATCCGTGCCTATCAGGTGACCGTGGACAACGGTGAGCTCGTCCTGCACATCTGCGGTCCGTGAACCGACTCGCCGACCCCCGAGCCCAGCCGAAAGGTCCCCGAATCGCCGCCCAGCGTGCCCGCTCACCCCGCCCGATCGCTCAGGCACAGGCGACTTAGCCAGCAAATCGCTGAAGCCTTCTCGCCGTCTCGCGAGGCTTTTCTGGCCGAGGCCATCCTGGATCGGCCGCCCGTGCTGCGGGGGAGGCTCTATGTGCTGGCTGTGTGGTTCGTGCTGCGGGTGGGACGGTTCCTCGGGATGATCGTGGGTATGCGCTGTGTCGTGCTGGGGGCGAGTGGTTATCTCGGGGGACGGCTGGTGCCGGAGTTGCTGGCCGCCGGTCATCAGGTGCGGGTGGTGGCGCGTAGTCCGGAGAAGCTGGCCGGGGTGCCGTGGGAGGACCGGGTGGAGGTGGTGCGCGGGGACGTCACCGAGCGGGAGAGCGTCGAGCGGGCGCTGGCCGATCAGGAGGTGCTCTACTACCTGGTGCATTCGCTGCACCGGCGGGATTTCGTGACGGTGGACCGGGAGGGGGCCCGTATCGTCGCTGGCGCGGCGCGTGAGGCGGGTGTGAGCCGGATTGTCTACCTGGGCGGGATCGTGCCGGAAGGTGATCGGCTGTCACCGCATCTGGCGTCCCGCGCGGAGGTGGGCCGGATTCTGCTGGACTCGGGCGTGCCCGCGGTGGTGCTGCAGGCAGCGGTGATCATCGGGTCGGGGTCGGCGAGTTTCGAGATGCTGCGGTATCTGACTGAGCGGTTGCCCGCCATGGTCACCCCGCGGTGGGTGCATAACCGGATCCAGCCGATCGCGGTTCGTGATGTGCTGCACTACCTGGTCCGCGCCGCCGAGCTGCCACCCGAGGTGAACCGCGCCTTCGACATCGGCGGGCCAGATGTGCTGACCTACCTGCGGATGATGCGCCGCTACGCGGTGGTCGCCGGGCTGCCGCGGCGGGCGGTGCTGGCGGTGCCGGTGCTCACGCCGTGGCTCTCGGCGCAGTGGGTCAACCTGGTCACCCCGGTGCCGCGCAGCATCGCGGTCCCGCTGATCGAGTCGCTGGTGTGCGAGGTGGTCTGCCGCGATCACGATATCGCCGCTCACATTCCCGATCCCGAGGACGGGCTGACCCACTATGAGCGGGCTGTGGAACTGGCGCTGGCGCGGATCCGCCGCGCCGATGTGCCCACCCGCTGGTCGGATGCCTCCTGCGCCGCGCCCTCCGATCCGCTGCCGACCGACCCGGACTGGGCTGGCGGCAGCGTGTACGAGGACCTGCGCGAGCAGCCCACGAGCGCGGATCCGCGGGCGTTGTGGGAGGTGATCGAGGCCATCGGCGGCGAGAACGGCTGGTATTCCTTCCCGCTGGCGTGGTCAGTGCGTGGCTGGGCTGACCGGCTCGTGGGAGGTGTGGGGTTGCGGCGGGGCCGGCGTGATCCGCACCGCCTGCACATCGGGGAAGCGCTGGATTGGTGGCGGGTGGAGTACCTGGACCGGCCGAAACTGCTGCGGTTACGGGCGGAGATGAAGCTGCCTGGCCGGGCGTGGCTCGAACTCGGTGTCGAACCAGGCTACGGCGGCGGGGCCGTGTACCGGCAGCGGGCGGTGTTCCAGCCCCATGGCCTGGGCGGGCACCTGTACTGGAAAGCGGTCTCCCCGTTCCACGACGCCGTCTTCGGCGGCATGGTCCGGAACATCACCGGCGCCGCCGCTCGCGCCCAATGACCTCACCGTCCCGGGGGCAGGACAAGCCCCGTTTGGTATGCGGCTACCACCGCTTGCGCTTTCTCCCGGACTCCGAGTTTCGTCATCACGCGAGCGAGATGCGTTTTCACGGTGGCATCGCTGATGACCAGTTTTCTGGAAACTTCGGCGTTGGACATTCCTTGAGCCAGAAGCGTGAGGACTTCCCGCTCGCGCGGAGTCAGCTGGGCCATCGCCGCTGTGGCGGGTATGCGCTGCTCGGGCCGGGCGGCGAACTCCTCGATAAGCCGGCGGGTGATCGCGGGATCCAGCCAAGCCTCGCCGGTGGCTACCGCGCGGATCGCGGCAACGATCTCGGTAGGAGCGGCGTCTTTGAGGAGGAAGCCCGAAGCACCGGCGCGCAGCGCGGCATAGACGTTCTCATCGACGTCGAATGTCGTGAGAATGATGACGGCGATGCGCTGGCCGTTGTGCGCGGTCAGATCTTCATCGACCACAGCGCGGGTCGCCTCGACGCCGTCGGTACCCGGCATGTGCACGTCCATGAGGATCACATCAGGGCGGTGGGCGCGGGCCTGCCTGAGGGCGTCGTCGCCATCGGCCGCTTCAGCGGTGACGGTGATGTCGTCCTCGACGTTGAGCAGCATCGCTATGCCAGCTCGTACCAGCGGTTGGTCATCGACTACCACGACTCGGATCACTCTGGTCGAAGTCCTCCTATCCGCCTGCGCAAAGCGGCCGTAAGTCATGAGGACCAGCCGGGCTTGGTAGATACGTCCTGTGACACCTCGATCGGGTGAATTTGTGCGACGAGAAGTGGTCAAGAAGCGTTGTGCAGCAGCTCGCGGCGCTGCTGGGACCTGCCGTCGATCATGTCAGCTTGATCGGCGAGGATCGGGTAGAGAACGATGTCTTTGAGCGATACGGCACGGTCCAGGGCGACCGCGAGCTTCACTGCGGACAGCGACGTGCCGCCCAGATCGAAGAAGTGGTCCCCCCGGATGATCCTGTCCTGCGGAATGCCGAGCACCTTCGCCCATAAGGCCGCCAGCCGCTGCTCGGTCGGCGTAGCCGGCGCGTGGTACCCCTGATCCTCGGGGGTTTCGGTGACGTCCTTATCGCGTCCACCGTCATCCAGTTCTTCGGCGAGCGCCGTCAGTGCCTTTCTGTCGATTTTGCTGTTGGCGGTGAGTGGCAGGTTTTCCCGCCGGTGGAAGGTCGAGGGGATCATGTATGCGGGTAGTGAGGCGCCCAGCCGGTCCCGCAGGAGATTGACGTTTAGCGGGTGTGGGCTGGTGTAGAAGGCCACGAGGTGCTTGTTCTGGCCTGCCCGTTCGGTGATGACTACGGCGCCGTCGCGGATGCTGGGTACGCGCAGCAGGGTGTTCTCGATCTCGCCGATCTCGATGCGGAAGCCACGGATTTTGATTTGGTGGTCGCGGCGGCCGAGGAATTCCAGTTTGCCATCGGGGCGCCAGCGGCCGTAGTCGCCGCTGAGGTAGAGGCGCTGGCCGGCGCGGTGTGGGTCGGCCAGGTAGGTCTGCTGGGTGCGTTCGGGGTCGTTGATGTACCCGCGGCCGACGCAGATCCCGGAGAAGGC
>DASTBN010000145.1:0-2658 GCA_035712045.1 Pseudonocardiaceae bacterium | reverse complement strand
GGACTCGAGGCCCTTGCGCCAGGATCGGTCGTCCTTGCGGACCAGCAGCGGGATCAGCGCGCGCAGGGTGGCCGCAGCGTCGCCGACCAGGTTCACCTCGTAGGGGTAGCGCATGCCGATCATGGCCGGATCCAGGTCGATCTGCACCGCTCGCGCTTGGTCGAACTCGGGCATGAACTGGGTGTAGGGAAAGCTCGACCCGACCGTCAGCAACGTGTCGGCTCCGCGCATCATCTCGTAGCTTGGCCGCGTCCCGAGCAGCCCGATCGACCCGGTCACATACGGCAACTCGTCGGAGAGCACGTCCTTGCCCAGCAGCGCTTTGGCCACCCCGGCACCGAGCAGGTCGGCGACCTGCTCCAGCTCAGTGGCGGCGCCGCGGGCTCCAGAGCCGGCCAGGATGGCGACTTTGCGGCCGGCGTTGAGGATCTCCGCCGCGTGACGCAGCGCGTCGGAGTCCGGCGCGAGCTCGGGCCAGCGGATCCCCAGGCTGGAGGGCACCATCTTGAACGCGTGGGTCGGTGGGGAGTAATCGAGCTCTTGGACGTCGGCCGGTACGATGATCGCGGTCGGGGCCCGGCGGGCCAATGCGATGCGAATCGCCCGGTCCAGCACGTTGGGTAGCTGCTCGGGGACGGTGATCATCTGCAGGTAGTCGCTGGCGACGTCCTTAAACAGGCTCAGCAGATCGACTTCCTGCTGGTATGAACCGCCCATGGCGCTGCGGTTGGTCTGCCCGACAATGGCCAGTACCGGCACGTGGTCGAGCTTGGCGTCATACAGACCATTAAGCAGGTGGATCGCCCCCGGCCCCGAGGTCGCCGCGCACACCCCGAGCCGCCCGGTGAACTTCGCGTACCCCACCGCCTCAAACGCCGCCATCTCCTCATGCCGGGCCTGGACGAACTGCGGCTGGTTGTCGGCCCGTCCCCACGCGGCCAGCAGGCCGTTGATCCCGTCGCCGGGATAGGCAAACACCGTGGCCACCTCCCACTCCCGCAAGCGGCCCAGCAGGTGATCGGCAACAGTCGATGTGGCCACGGTCTCTCCCTTGACATCCCCGGACGCGCCCACGCTGGGCCCTGTCCAGCGCTGGCTTTCCCCACCACCATCACGCTTATGCATAGCTTTTTCGTGACTGACGCCACAGCCAGCCCTGCTGGATCTCCCGCAACACCGCACGCGGTGCTGACGGCTCCGTTGTTCCCCCTGCCCAGCCGGGCCAGTCGAGCGGGGACGATGCCACCTCCCATGGATCGGTCCTCGGCGCCTTTGAGTTGTCATCTGTGAGGAGGCATGTCGCTTGCCGGTGGGGTACGCCGACCCCAGCGCGAGGACGAGAGGGGACCCGGGTCATGCGCACCGCAGGCAATCACATCCAGCTGCACGAGCTGGTCCCGGCGATGGTGGATCGGCTGCTGGCCATCCTGGCCGAGGTCGCAGAGCTGCTCGCCGAGCCGCAACCGGGCTACGCGGTCTTCCTCGCTGGGGATTTCGAGGAGATCCTCGGTGCCGCCGAGGGATTCATCTCCCGGCTGGTGTGCCGGGCCCAGGAGGATCCGGTCGACGATGGCGCCCCGCTGGCCTCGGGAGTGGAGCAGGCTCCCTTGATCTTCAGACGATCAAGGACTTGCTGGGGCACGGCTCCATCGGCGTGACGAGCGCGATCTATGTCGACGTGCTCCGGGAGGTGCAGCACGATGCGGCCGACCGCCTCAGCCACCTGTTCGGCTCGGACAACGGGACCGACCCGGCATCGTGAGTGCGGTCAGAACTGCGGTCAGGGCCGGTTCCTGCGGGGACCGGCTCTCGCGTCGTGGCTGCTCCCCGAGTTGGACTCGAACCAACAACCCTGCGATTAACAGTCGCATGCTCTGCCAATTGAGCTATCGGGGAAGGCACCGGTGTTCACCGTCTGGTGAGCTGACCGCGTACTACTTTAGCGCACAGTGTGCGACGCCCCTGTCATGCCCCCGTCAGTTGGTCATCCGGCCTGTGCCACGGCGAAGATCCGGCGGAACGGGAACCAGGTCACCCCGTCGGCACAGGCCGGGTACGCCGCCCTCAGCCGGGGCGCGAGTTCCCGCCGGAACTCGTCCCACTCGGCGGCGGACAGCGCGGCCCGGACCGGCCGCAGCGCGGTCCCGGTGATCCATTCGAGTACCGGGTCGGCGCCGGTCAGCCGGTGCAGGTAAGTGGTCTCCCATACGTCCAGCTCCACCGCGCTCGGGCCGAGCACCGCCGCGTATCCCTCGGGTTCGAGCACCGGGGGCGTCCCCCGCAGGTCAAGCAGCTCGCGCCAGGGAGGCTCGGCGGCCAGCCGCGCTGCCTCGGCGTGGGAGGGCGCGCTGAAATTGCCCGGCACCTGCATGGCCAGCCATCCCCCGGCTGGGAGCTGCCGCATCCACTGGCGTAGCAGCTCCGCGTGGTTGGGCACCCACTGCAGCACCGCGTTGCAGACGATGAGCCCGCAACCAGGCGGGGGTGACCAGCGGCGGATGTCGGACACTTCGGCGTGGATGCCCCGCTCGCGCGCGGCCTGCACCATTTCCGGTGAGCTGTCCAGTGCGATGACGCTCGCCATCGGCCACCGCTTCACCAGGTACCGCGTCAGGGTGCCCGGTCCGCAGCCCAGATCCACGACGATGACCGGATCCC
>DASTBN010000144.1:0-2863 GCA_035712045.1 Pseudonocardiaceae bacterium | reverse complement strand
CTACCCATCCCGGGTGAAATGCGCTTTGCTGGGCTGGATGGCGTTCAAAGACGCGGTCGCCCGGGCGGCTGGCAATTCGGGCAACGGCGCGCAGCGAGCGGAGGCACCATGAGCGCTCACGAGGAACCTGAGGTGGTACGGGGAGCGGCCGGCATGCCCGAGGTCCCCCGTCCCGGCCCGGATAGCGAACTGGCCGACGTCGACGACCTCGAGGAAGCCATGCGCGACGTGGTCGACCCCGAACTGGGTATCAACGTCGTCGACCTGGGCCTGGTCTACGACATCCGGGTCAGCGAAGGCAACCTCGCCACCATTGACATGACCCTGACCTCAGCGGCCTGCCCCCTCACCGACGTCATCGAAGACCAGACCCGCGCCGCCCTCACCGGCGGCCCCGATGGCGGCCTGGTCAACGACGTGAAGATCAACTGGGTCTGGATGCCCCCCTGGGGTCCGGACAAGATCACCGAAGACGGCCGGGAGCAACTACGGGCGCTAGGTTTCACGGTCTGAGCCGCCACAGGACCTGGATGCCCAGGACCTCGACCTCGGGCATCTGGCCGTAGCGGTAGTACATTTCGGCATGCCCCGAGGCAATCCGTCGCCTAAGCTCGCTACGACATCGACAACATTTTGTCGATCGGGTCCCGCAAGCGCAAGGCTGAGGGCGTTCAGTCGACACGGCTGGCGAACGCGGCGACCTGCTGCACGTAACCGCGATAACAGCTCAGCGCACGGGGTACGGCCATCGCGACTCTCTGGAGGTCGACCTCCAGGTATTCGGGCACGAGGATGTTGCGCATGCCAACGGAGGGAAGTAGATCGTCACACAGCTGCTTGTCGATGACGCCGCATTCCTCCACGAGCTGGATGAGAATGCGCTCGATGCCGTACCGGAGCATCCGGTTCTCGGCTAGTGGCGGTTCTCCCGCCGCATCGACCTCGGCCAGGTCGTCCAGGAGCCTCCGTATCACCGCCAGCCTGGCGTGGACGATCGACGGGTCGAGCCGCCGTGGTGTCATGGGCAATCTGCCATCAGGGCAAGATCCAGCTGTCGCATCCACTCGGTGCCCAGCCGTTGCCCGCTCGCCCGCATCTGCTGCCGGGTGAACTCCCCCGCCGGTACTCGTACAGTGGGTCACCGGGTACCAGAGCGCGCTGGCACGCGACCGGACCTGCCCGGTCGAGATCCAGCAGATCGACGCTGTCGTATTCGGCCAGTTCCATCAGAGCACAGATCACCTCGATCATGTCGATCCTGGCCCTTTCTCGCGAACCGACCGCCACATCGAGATCCCGCGCATCGGGCTCACCGCGAGACGCGCTGCCGAACAAGACGACCAGTGAGAGCCCGTGGGCCTCGGCCAATGCCTCCAGCCGGCCGTCGACCGCAGCCTCTCGCAGCCGTCTCGCTGCACCGATGGGTCCGCCCTCCACTTCGCTGAGCATAATTCCTGGGTAGTCCTTGATCGCCGTTTCGGTGTCGAAAACGACAAATTTTGTCACTTTCGACACCCAAACGGTGATCATGAGCGGTTCGCGCTGCGGATCCGTTACTGCGCGTTGCCGGATGTGAGGGTGTCCAGTATTTGCTGGCCGTATTTGGCCAGCTTGTGCTCGCCGACGCCGCTGACCCCGGCGAGTTCGGCCAGGGTCGCGGGCGGCTGCGCCGCGATCTGGCGCAATGTCGCGTCGTGGAAGATCACGTATGCGGGCACGCCCTGCTCCTTGGCGGTGGCGGCCCGCCAGGCGCGGAGCTTCTCGAAGACCGGTACGGCGTCCTGCGGGAGTTCCGTCGGCGTGTCGCGGCGCGGTGTGGCGGCCTTCGCCGGCTTCGCGGGCCGTTCGGGTTCGCGGCGCAGCATGACCTGGCGCCGTCGGCTCAGCACCTCACCGCTGGCGGCGGTGAGCGCCAGGGTGCCGTAGTCGCCCTCGACCGCGAGCAGGCGCTGGGCCAGCAGCTGGCGCACCACCCCGCGCCACTCACCTTCGCGCAGCTCCGTGCCAATACCGAACACGGTCAGTGAGTCGTGGCCGAACTGGGTGATCTTGGGTGTCTGCTTGCCCAGCAGGATGTCGATCACCTGGCCGGCCCCGAAACGCTGATGGCGCTCCCGGTCCAGCCGCAGCACCGCCGAGAGCAGCTTCTGCGCCGCGATCGTGCCGTCCCAGGTCTGCGGAGGGGACAGGCAGGTGTCGCAGTTACCGCACGCGCTGGCCCGCTGGCCGAAGTAGGCCAGCAGCTGGGCGCGGCGGCACTCGACCGTCTCGCATAACGCCAGCATGGCGTCGAGGTGAATGGCCAGGCGGCGGCGGTGGATCTCGTCACCGTCGCAGGTGTCGATCAGCTTGCGCTGCTGCACGACATCGTTCAGGCCGTAGGCCAGCCACGCGGTGGAGGGCAGCCCATCCCGGCCGGCCCGCCCAGTCTCCTGGTAGTAACCCTCGACGGACTTGGGCAGGTCCAGGTGGGCGACGAAACGCACGTCGGGCTTGTCGATGCCCATGCCGAACGCGATCGTGGCGACCATGATCAGGCCGTCCTCCCGCAGGAACCGGGACTGATTCGCGGCCCTGGTGGGCGCGTCGAGCCCCGCGTGGTAGGGCAGCGCGCCGATCCCGTTGCTCACCAGGAACTCGGCGATCTTCTCCACCGAGGCGCGGGAGAGGCAGTAAACGATGCCCGCGTCCCCGGCGTGCTCGGTGCGCAGGAACTCCAGGAGCTGCCGCTTAGGCTCGGCTTTCGCGACGATGCGGTACTGGATGTTCGGCCGGTCGAAGCTCGCCACGAAGTGGCGCGCCTCCTCCAAACGCAGCCGGGATGCGATCTCCGTGCGGGTCGCCGGGGTGGCGGTCGCGGTCA
>DASTBN010000143.1:0-2556 GCA_035712045.1 Pseudonocardiaceae bacterium | reverse complement strand
GGCCCAGGTTTCCCAGCGCCTGGTCATACCGGGTGAATACGACGGGCACCTTGATCTCCGCCAGCGTCCGCACGTTATCCACGGCGTCCTCATGCCCCGCTGCGATCACCTCGACCGGCACGCCGAGCTGGATGTCCCCGGGCCGGAGCCGGGACTGCGCCATGGTGCCCCGCATCAGGGCCACCAGGTCGGGGTCCCGCGCCAGGTGGGTGGTCAGATCGACGCGGATGGGCACCGGGACGGCCTGCCGCTCATGCCAGCCGCGCAGGTGGTCGCTGGCCTGGCGCAGCATCCACCGCCCGATCGAGATGATCAGGCCGCTCCGCTCGGCGAGTGCCAGGCAGTCCTCGTGGGGCACGACGCCGCGCTGGGGATGGTGCCAGCGCAGCAGTACCGCCAGCGCCGCGATCGTCCTAGCCTCACCCGCCGCGGAGTCGAGCCGCACCAGTGGCTGGTACCACAGGGTGATTTCGCCATTCTCCCAGGCGGCGGGCATGTCGGCGGCTAAGGCGTAATGCGCCCGCTGCTCGGCGTCGGCGGGTGGGTCATACAGTGCCCACTGCCCGCGGCCGATCAGCTTCGCCCGGTGCAGCGTCGCCTCACCAGCGCGGATCATCTCGTTGGCATCGGTTTCACCCGCGCTGCGCCGCACGAAGCCGACGCATGCGGACGTCGTCAAACCCCGGTCGGCGAAGTAGGCCGGTTCGGACAGCTCTGTGTTGATCAGCGCGGCGAGGGCCGATGGGCCAGGGGTGGTCGGGGACTCCTCGATGAGGAGGGCGAACTCGTCAGCGCCGAACCGTGCGAGAAACGCGCGTTCCCCGGCGAACAGCATCTGGAGCCGGGCCCCGACCGATCGGAGCAGGAAGTCACCCGCACCCAGGCCGAGCCCGTGATTGATGATCGCGAAGTCATCTAAGTCGATCTTGCATAGAAGAACGGGAGCGTCCCGGTTCCGCTCAAGCACCGCCTCGAGGTGGATCGTGAAGTGCAGCCGGTTGGGCAGCCCGGTGAGCAGATCATGCAACGACTGGTGGCGCACCCGCTGCTCGAGGAGCTGGCGATCATTGATGTCCTCGATCATCGTGAGGTGGTGCGTCGGTTCACCCATAGTATCGCGCAGGACCAGCACGGTCAGGATGGTCCAGATGGCGTCGCCGTTCGCGGCGAGCAGCTTGACCTTCTTCTGGAAACCCCGTTTCGGCTCCTGGCACGCGTACGGTCCCCGCGTGCGTTCATCCAGCGCCCGGTAGGCGGTGCTCAGTGCGGCGGTGTCGTCGGGATGGAAGAGCTCACGGATTTCCTGTCCCACGAGCTTGGCGGGCGGGTAATGCAAGATCTTGGTGAACTCGGGATTGACCTCGGTGACCGTGCCGTCCAGCCGGCTGATGAGCAAACCCAGCGGAACCGAGTCGAACATGTCCAGGATGCTGTTCACCACGTCCCGGAACCACGTTTCGCGGTCGATGGACGTGCGGCGGGACGACGCCGCAGCGCATCCGGACGCTATGCCATCGAGCAGGGCTGGAATCTTGGCGTCAAGTCTGTTGGTGGCATGCAGCTCGGGCAGCCGGGGTAGCGCCCGGCTGAGCAACTCCGCTGTCCGATCCAGGAAGTGCTCGCCGGTGAAGCCCTTGGCCACGATTGTCTCGCCGACCTGTGCCGCGACCTCCGGCCGGTACTGCTCGTTCCTGAGCACGTCAACCAGGCGGTCGAGCACGTCCCGGAAGCATTCCTCGACCCAGTAGCTCGGTATCGGTACCTCAGAACTCCCGCGTACCGCGTCAGACCAGGCCCTGGCCAGCTCTGCCAGCGTGACAAACTGAGCCTGGTTGCTCATAGGTACCTTTCACCTTACGCGCAGTGACAGGGCAGCTCCCGCCCCGCCAGTCTAGCCGCGGCCAGGATGATGGGTCGGTAAAAGAAGTCTCAAGGGTAGTCCGTCGGCCCGTGAATGAGAATGCCCCATGGGCACGCGTATGCCTGATTTGTCTGGCTCGCATGAATGGGTGATCTTACGGCTTGAGCACATCGGCTCAGTCAGGCGGGGCCCGTGCACCTTGACGATCTTGCCGATGTTGGCTTCGCCCGATCGTCCCGACGCCGCAGCCGGGAACCCACGCGCTGACCGCAGTGAGGTAACGATACGGAGAAAAAGGATATTTCCCCCAATTCTCCCCGGAGCGTGCGGATAGTTCCCGGTGCAATGTGTTATCGGCGGATGTGGGGGTATCGCTAGTTCTCTGCTCTGCCAGGCCTTAATGTCGTGGCTGTACCGGTTAACTTATTGAATCGGGAATTTCACCAGAGTCGGCTCCCCCACCCGGCGGGGGAGTGAGGCTTATATCGTCGGCACCGGTGATGAACTCAACCAGATTATCGTGAAAGCCCCCGGGTCGGCGCGGTATCCACCGCGGTGGACGAGGTGACCCGCACGCTCGATAACCGTCACCGGCTCAAGGATCCGGGACAGCGCGTGCCGCGCCGCCCGGCTGCGGCCCGCCGACGCCCTGCGATACAAGTAACGGCGACCGGGTCACCTTTTCCCGCACGAGC
>DASTBN010000142.1:0-5951 GCA_035712045.1 Pseudonocardiaceae bacterium | reverse complement strand
CGTCGCCGGGCTGGCCGAAGCCACGGGCGAACATGCTCATGACGGTGCGCGCGGGCAGCAACTCCAGGTGCTGTCCATCGATCTCGGCAAAGCTCAAAGCGCCAGACATATATCCTCCTTGCGGTGGCCTGATGGGCCTGGAACAGAACACCTCATCGACGCCCTGCCGATTTGGCTTACCTATACGACGAGAAGAGAGGCTTCTGGTGACATGCGTTTAGTGGCTGTCCCGCATGTTGAGGGAGGGTGGCCATGTTACGGCCACCCGTCCCTCAGCTGGGCAAACGGAGCGCGATCGCGGGATCGCGCCGCGGTACTGCCCGGAGAGATTGTTGCCTCCGGCTGCCCTGGTACCGCTGTGAGTGCCACCGCCGGACACGCGGGCACCATTCCGCACGGCTGGCGGTGCCACAAGCGCTCACGGCTTGACACTCAGCCGCTGTTAACCGATCAGCACAAGCCGCCATTGCCGCCGTTGGCGTTGCCGCCGTTGCCACCCTGGCCGTTAGCGGCGTTGTTGTACTGGTCACCGGTCAGCGTGATGTCCAGGAGGTTAATACCGACGCCACCCCGGCCGTCGCCGCCGTTACCGCCGGTGCCACCCTTGCCGCCATTGCAGCCACCGGTGTGGACCAGGGACATCACGGTACGCGCCGGGAGCAGCTCGGCGTGCTGGCCGTCGATTTCAACAAAGCTCAATGCGTCAGACATGCGGATCCTCCTCACTGGGGCCCAGTGGGCCGGTTACTTAACACCTCGTCGACGCTATTGCCGATTTGGTATAGGAACACCATGCCGGGAGCGCTTTCGATTGACAACATGCGTTAGCCCCTAAACCTTTGTGCCCCGTCACGTAGCGATATCGCCGATTTTTTCGATTACCTAACCGGCGGGGTGCCCTTACGCGGTTCTCCGGGGTATCGGATACGTACCATGCGGTGCCCTACGGAGCTCGCTAGCGACCATCCTCAACGTTTCCGCTGGTAGACCGCTCAGCTAGCCACTTGAGTAGATCGTGAGGGCGCCGGTTGCGCCTCCCGTGAGTGCCTAATTCGCCGAAGCTCACCCGGGGCCGCGGCGGTACCGGGGCTGGCTATCGGAGACCGGCCGGATTCGTGATTACTCAGCTCGTCACCGTCGCCCACCTAGGGCCGGGACGGCCGTTGTCACGCAGCGATGACCGGTGGTGACGTGACGTTGAGGTTTTCGCCTGGTGAGGCCTTTGCGGGCGCGAAACAGCGACCGTCCGCGGCCCGGGCATGGCCTGGACTCAGTAGCGCCTAGCCCTCCAGCGGCCAGCTGGTGATCGTTTCGTGTAGCGCCGAGGATCCCGGGCCCGCGCCGAGATGGCTGCGCATCAGGTGCAGCTGGGCCGCGACCCAGGTCGGCCCGTGCCAGAGCTCCAGTCGTTCGACGAGCGGCCGCAGGTCTGTCTCCCCGTCGGCGCGGGCCAGGGTGAGGTGGGGCCGGTACGGGCGGTTCTCGACCGGCACCCCGCTGCGGCGGGCCGCAGCCTGCGCCGAGGCGGCCAGCTTGCGCAATCCCTCACGATGACCCCGCACCCCAGTCCACAGCACCCGCTGCCCGAAGCGGCCGCCACCCCCCAGGGCGAGAGACAGCGGAGGGTGCCGGGCGGCCGCCCGGCCCAGGCGGCGGGTCAACTCGCCCAGGACATCGTCGCTGACCTCACCGAGGAAGGCGAGCGTCAGGTGCCACTGCTCAGGACGGGTCCACCGCAGCCGTGGCGCGCGCCCATGAAGGCCTTCGGTGACGGCCCGCAGACCGGCGACGGCCTCACCGGGTGGCCGCAGGCTGACGAACAGCCGCATCTAGGCCGCGACCGGCTGGGTATCGCGGGCCCGGGTACCGCCGGGATAGATGAGGTACTCGGCTGGCCGGAAGGCGCGGGTGGCCTGGCGGAAGCGCCAGGTGAAACCGGGCCATAGCGTCGTATTGTGGCCATTGGCGTCGAGGTACCAGCTGGCGCACCCGCCGGTGGTCCACACTGTGCGCCGCATCCGCCGCCGCACGATCTGGTTGTACGCCAGCTGTGCCTCTGGCCGGACCTCCGCCGCCGCGGCCCCGCTGCGGCGCAGATACCGCAGTGCGTCGAGAACGTAGGCGATCTGAGATTCGATCATGTAGATCAGCGAGGAGTGGCCGAGCCCGGTGTTCGGGCCGACCAGCAGGAACAGGTTGGGGAACCCGGCTACCGTGGTGCCCCGGTGAGCCTGCGCGCCGCCGGACCAGGCCTCGGCCAGGCTGCGGCCATCCCGGCCACGGATCCAGGTGGCCATCGGCGCTGTGGTGACCTGGAAGCCGGTGCCGAAGATGATGGTGTCCGCCTCCCGCCGGGTGCCATCCGCAGCCTGTACCCAGTGCTCGCCGGCCCGAGTGGCACCCGAGGCGACCAGCTCGACGTTAGGCCTGGTCAGGGCGGGAAAATAGTCGCTGGAGATCAGGATTCGCTTGCATCCGAGGGCGTAGCCGGGGGTCAGCCTAGCGCGCAGCCCGGCGTCGGCGACCTGGCGGCGCAGGTGCGCGCGGGCGATCGATTCGGCGGCCCGCAGCAGCCGAGGGCTCATCACGAATCCCGGCACGAGTGACTCCCGGGCACAGTAGATCCCGGCACGCACCAGCCGCTGCGCACCGGGGAACGCCCGGTACAGCCGTTGCTCAAAACCGGGGATGCGCCGCTCACCGCGCGGCATGATCCAGGCCGGGGTGCGCTGGAACACGGTGAGCGAGCTCACCGCGGGCGCGATCCTGGGGATGAACTGGACGGCGGAGGCCCCGGTGCCGACCACCGCCACCCGCCGGCCGCGTAAGTCGTAGTCCAGATCCCAGCGCGCGGAATGGAAGGCCTTACCCCCGAACGACCCCAGCCCGGGAAGATCCGAGGTCTTCGGCTCTGAAAGCCCGCCGGTCCCGGTGATGAGCACCGCAGCGCTCAGCTCGCCGCGGCTTGTGTTCACCCGCCAGCGATGCCGCGCGTGATCCCACTCTGCGGCGCGCACCTCGTGGTGGAAACGGATCCGTGGCGTGAGCCCGTAGCGCTCGGTGCAGTGCCGCAGGTAGTCCCAGATCTCCCGCTGCCCGGAGAAGCTGTGACTCCACGATGGGTTGAGCTCGAATGAGAACGAGTACAGCTGAGAGGGCACGTCGCAGGCGCAGCCCGGGTACCGGTTGTCGCGCCAGGTGCCGCCTACGTCAGCGGCCCGTTCCAGCACCACGAAATCGGTCATGCCGCACTGGGAGAGCCGGATCGCCATGCCCAGTCCCGCGAAGCCCGCGCCGACGATGATGACGTGGTAGTGGGTTTCCTCGCGCATCACCACCACCTTTCGCGCATCGGGTTACCAGCCAGTGAACCTACAGACCGGTTAACCGTTGGTCGCTGCGGTCCCACTATTGGCGAACGGGATCCGGCTGACCAGTCGGCGCAGCGGGACGCCCGCCGGACGCCGTGGCCGCCGCGCCTCCACCACCATGGCGTTCGCTCCTGGTAGTCCTTAGTTCCACCCCGCCCCGCGATTACCTCGCTGGACACGATTGGAGACCGTCCCGGTGGCAGCCGAATCGCTCGTCGAGACTCGCGTGAGTGCGCACGGCCCCCACATCTGGGCTGGTGACAATGTTGAGGTTCTCTCCGCACCAGATCATCTCGCTCTCGCCGCCGTGGCGGCGCTGGGCTGGGACGGGGTGATGCTGCCCCCGATGGTGCTGCTCGGCCGCCGGGTGGTGGTCGTCGCCAAGCTCATCGACGAGGTCCACGAGCACCGGGTCAGCCTGGGCTGGCGCCCGATGATCGATCGGATGTCGGTGTCCACCTGGGACTGGCCCGAGATGAAGCATCTCGTGCCGACCCCGGCGGTGCACCTGACCGGCGTCATCGCCCCCGCGCGGCACTGGCGGACCGGCCTCACCAGCGCCGCGCCGTTCGCCGGGCTGTGCCCGACCGCCCTGCTGCTGCCCGCTCACATCGCCCGCAACGTCGAATGCCTCAGCTACGCCGAGTGCTACGGGCCCGCCGTCCTCGCTGCGGCGGGCCCGCACGACGTCGACCCCGAGGCGGTCGATGTGGTGCACGCCGGGCGGTCCCGCGCGGCGACGGCCACACCGCTGACCGCCACGAGCCGGTGGGTATACGAAATGGTCTACGAGCGGTTGCTCGCGCTGCGGTTGGAGGCCGCCGCGAAGGCGTGATGGGCCAGCGCTTGACTTAGAGTGCGCTCTAAGCCCTACCGTCGGATCCATGACGGCAGGTACCGAACAACTCAGGGAACTGGTCAACTCCTACCACCCGGCCGACCTTCCGCCGCTGTCCTCGGCGCTGATGCGGTGCCTGGATCTTCCCGTCGGCACGCCCGCCGAACTGGTGATCGGTGAGGTCGCGGAGATCACCGGAGTCAGCGCTCACACCCTGCGGTACTACGAGCGGATCGGCCTGGTCGACGTCCGCCGGGATGCCAGTGGCCGTCGGGTCTACGACCCGGAGGCGCTCGCGCGGGTCATCTTCGTGACTCGGCTCCGCAGCTCAGACATGCCGATCCGCGACATCGCGCGCTACCTGACGCTGGTGAGTCAAGGCGAGGCGACCGTGCCCGCGAGGCTAGCCCTCATGCAAGCTCACCGGGCCGCCATCCAACACCGCCTGCGGCAGCTCGAAGCCGCATTAGCCGTCATCGATTACAAGATCGCTACCTACGGCGGTCATTGCTCGCCCTAACGCGGGGCAAGTGACGCGTTCAGCAGGGCTCGGCGGGATAACCCCTTATCCGGATAACCCCGGTGAGCCCGCTTGAACGCGGGCGAAATGGGAGGAAAGAGAAATGAGTATGCTGACGCGGGTTCTTGGCGCCCAGTTCGAGGTTTCGGCGCTGGGACTGGGGTGTATGGGGATGAGCTGGGCGTATGGGCCGGGAGACCGGGCTGAGGCGCTGGCCACCATCCGCCGCGCACTCGATCTCGGCGTGAATTTCCTGGACACCGCAGAGGTCTACGCGGCAGGCGAGAACGAAAGGCTCGTCGGCGAGGCCATCGCGGGTCGCCGGGACGAGGTGGCGCTGGCCACCAAGTTCGGTATCGTCCCGGACCCGGGTACCGGTTGGCCAGCCGGTACGGACGGCTCACCGGAGAACGTGCGCAGGGCGATCGACGGCTCGCTGACCCGGCTGGGCGTCGGCCACGTCGATCTGTACTACCAGCACCGGCCGGACCCGGACGTGCCGGTGGAGGAGACTATCGGCGCGATGGCCGAGCTCGTCGCGGCGGGCAAGGTCCGCTACATTGGATTGTCCGAGGCATCCGCGGATACCATCCGCCGCGCCCACGCGGTACATCCGATCACCGCCGTGCAATCCGAATGGTCGCTATTTAGCCGGGACATCGAGAACGCGGTGGTGCCAGCCTGCCGGGAGCTCGGAATCGGGCTGGTTCCTTACAGTCCGCTCGGCCGGGGATTGCTTACCGGCGCGTACACCTCGGTCGAGGAGCTGGCTTCCGATGACTTCCGCCGGAGCCAACCCCGGTGGCAGGACGGGAACCTGGCGGCGAATCTGGCGCTGGTGGAGCAGATCCGCTCGATCGCGACGTTACTGGGCTCGACGCCTGGGCAGGTGGCGCTGGCCTGGGTGCTCTCCCGCGGTGAGGATGTCGTGCCGATCCCCGGCACCAAGCGCCGCCGATACCTGGAGGAGAACGCCGCCGCGCTGAGCCTGAAGCTGACAGAGGAGGACCTGGCGCGGCTGGCCGAGTTGCGGCCGCTGGGTGAGCGTTACCCGGACATGTCCTGGGTCGAGCGTGACAGCGCGCCCCCAATTGGGGTACCGCTAGTCGGGCAGCCCTAGCCGGGCACCGGGTACTAGATGAGGGAAGATTTATGGGGCGGGACCGCTCCTCTCGAACGGTCCCGCCCCATCTGAGGGTGCCTGCGCTACGCGTGTCCGGCG
>DASTBN010000141.1:0-2024 GCA_035712045.1 Pseudonocardiaceae bacterium | reverse complement strand
GCAAACGCTCCCGGTAAGCCAGAAGGAGGATGAAAAGGCTCACTGTCCTTTGCCACCACCAGGTGATGCTGGGATACCTCAGAGTTGTCGCAGGGTGGCTGGCGATCGGCGAGGATCCTGCCAGCCTGGAGCCGCCGGCCTTGGCAGTCGCCGTGGAGAATGGCCCTATGAGCCCGTCGTCAAAGTGGTCCTTGTGGTCGCAGGATTCCGTCTTGTCCATCGGGTCGCGTGGTTCGGTCCTGTCCATCGGGTCGGTCGGTTCCGCCCTGTCGGTGGGGTCCGTCGGGTCCTTCGCGTCCGCGTTCAGCATCGGGTCGGCGTTCTCGGTGCTGTCATTGCTGTCGGCGATGTCGGCCGGATCGGTCATGTCGTCCCGGTCGGTTCGCGGAGTGATGTCCAGCCAGCGCCGCGGGCCCGGCCCCCCTAGCGGGCTGTGGCGACCACTGGAATGACAAGGGGGGCACAGCTCGACCTGATACGCCGCCGGCGGGGTGCCGAACGGATCACCAACGCCGAGCTGTTCTTCGACCTGGTCTACGTTTTCGCGGTCACCCAGCTGTCGCGGCACCTGCTCGGGCGGCCCACGATCACCGGGGCACTGCAGACGGCGCTGCTGCTGGCCATGGTGTGGCTGTTGTGGGCCTACACCGCGTGGGTGACCAACTGGCTCGACCCGGAGCGGCTGCCGGTCCGCTGGCTGCTGCTTTCCCTGCTTCTGGTCGCGCTGGTGATGTGGGCGGCGATACCCGATTCGTTCGGCACCCGTGGGCTGATCATCGGCATCGGGTACGCGCTCTCTCAGATCGGCCGCAGCATCTTCGCGGTGGTGGCGCTGCGCGGGCGGCCGCTGCAGCGGAACTTCCAGCGCATCCTGGCGTGGTGCGTCGTCAGCGGGGCGCTGGCGGTCGCTGGCGGGCTTGCCAGCGGACCGGCCAGGGCCTGGCTCTGGGTGGCCGCGGTCGGCGTCGACCTCCTCGGCGGCGTGTTCGGGTTCTACACGCCAGGGCTGGGCCGCTCGAAAACGACCGAGTGGACCATCGAGGGAAATCACTTCGCGGAACGCTGCCAGGCATTCATCCTGATCGCGCTGGGTGAGTCGATATTGGTCATCGGCGCCACCTTGTCCCACGTGCTCGGGTCGCATGTCACCGTGGCCCAGGCGGTGGCGTTCCTGGTCGCCGTCGTCAACAGCATTGGGCTGTGGTGGCTGTACTTCGACCGGAGCGCCGGCGAGGCCGCCCGGGTTATCGCGGCTTCGGCCGACCCCGGCCGGATGGGCCGCACGGCTTACCACCTGATCCATCCGGTGATGGTGGCCGGGATCATCGTGACGGCAGCGGCGGACGAGGTCACGGTGTCTGGGCCGGGGGTGACCGGGGTCGCATGGAAGGCATGGCTCGTCCTGGGCGGCACCGCCCTGTTCATCGCCGGTCACGCCGCCTTCAAGATCGCCGTGTGGCGGGCGGTGCCGTGGTCGCGAGTGGCAGCGCTGGCCGTGCTGGGCCTGCTGGGCCTGGCGGCTCCCTACGTGTCCGTGCTCGGGCTGGGAACGTGCGCGACCGCCGTGGTGATCGCCGTCGCGGCACTCGACCACTACCCGGCCGGGCACCAGCGTCAGCCCGCGCCGGTATAAGGGACCTCGGCCCGGGCCGGTGGGCTGTGGCTGCGGAAGACTCGTCGGCCGTCGGGGCTGGTGGCAGTCGTGGTGCCGTTGGGGTGGAGGACCAGGGTCCAGCCCCAGCGGTGAATGACGATGAGGTGGTGGAAGGCGCACAGGGTGATCAAGTTATGCAGGGCGGTGGGGCCACCCGCTGAACGGGGGATTAGGTGGTGGATGTGGCACACGCTGGCGGGCTGGTCACAGCCGGGGAAGGCGCAGTGGGGGTGGCGGGTGGTGACGGCACGGCGCAGGTGAGCTGGGACGGCCGGTTCAGTCTCGGCGATATCCAGCGGGAACGGGACATCCAGTGGCAGACCGGCCGTGGCGGCGCCGACGCCGACTTCGGTGAGCTGGGTCTGGCGTA
>DASTBN010000140.1:0-11012 GCA_035712045.1 Pseudonocardiaceae bacterium | reverse complement strand
ACAGCTGCGCGGCGCTGGACAAGTGCACCACCTGCGCACGGGTGGTCGGATATGTGGCCGCGAGACCGGCCAGAGCAGTCGACAGCAGCTCAGGCGGCAGCTCCAGGGCAACCCCGATCCGCAATACCTGAGCGGCGCCTGAGCTGTGCCGGGTTATCGCGGCCATGGCCAGGTCGTAGCGATCTAGCACCGCGCGCGCTTCCGTATACAGGATTCGTCCCGCCTCGGTGGGCCGCACTCCGCTGGTGCTGCGCACCAGCAGTTGCAGGCCCAGCTCCCGCTCCAATCCAGTGACCATCTGCGACAGTGCTGGCTGGCTCAGATGCATCCGGCGGGCCGCAGACGACAGCGCGCCCTCATCGACCACAGCCACGAACCCACGCCGCTCCCTCAACTCCACGCGCCTATCGCACCACGCGGATCTTGGCGCCGAGCTCCTGCGGGTCGTCGCCCGGACCGACCCTGCCCTTACCAGGGGACGGGGCCTGTGGTGTCGAAGTAGCATCCGGTGGGCCCGTCGGGGCCTACCCGCGCCATGCGGACAATGATCTGTGCGCCCTGCTCGACGGTCTGCGTGCCGGTGTGCCTGTTGAGGTCTGTTGCGGTGTAACCAGGTTCCACTGCGTTGATCCGCATGCCGGGGAATGCCTTCGCGTACTGGACAGTGATCATGTTGACTGCGGTCTTCGACGCCGGATAGGCCACCCCCGGGTAAGCATGCGCCGGGTTGCCTGGGTCGCTGAGCCGGGTTAGCGAGGCCAGGCCGCTGCTGACGTTGACCACGACTGGGGCAGCGGAGCGCTGCAGCAACGACAAGAACGCGTGGGTGACGCGCACGATGCCAAAGACGTTAGTCTCGAATATCTGCCGCATCAGGTCGGCGGTTGTCTCCGCGGCGCCAACCACGCCTCCATCCGCTAACCGTGATTCGATGCCGGCGTTGTTGACCAGCACGTCTAGCCCGCCCTCGGCCTCGATGGTTTTCGCCGCGGCGGCGACGGAGACGTCGTCGGTGACGTCAAGGACGACCATCCGCGCGCCCAGCCGCTCGGCGGCGCGGCGCCCACGGTCGGCGTCCCGGCTGCCGACGTAGACGGTGTGGCCAGCTGCAATGAGTCGACGAGCAGCCTCGAAGCCCAGTCCCTTGTTCGCTCCGGTAATCAACGTCGTTGTCATGCCACCATGGTGCCGTCCCGGCTGGATGGTCAGCCAGCCGCTCCGTTTTCCCGGACTGCCAGGGGGCACGGTGGCGGCGCTAGGCGGGCTGGTGTCAGGTCCACCATGTTGGTGTGCAGGCGACGGCGGCTTCGACCAGGTCGTGTTTGGTGATGGAGTCGTCGTTGAGCCATGCCTTGATGGCTCCTGCGAATCCATGGGAGACGAACTGCGCGATGACCTGGTGGTTAGTGTCGGGGAGGTCGGGGTGAGTGCAGCGGGCCAGGACGACGTGGCTGTAGTCGATGAAGTGGCGGATCAGGGCTTCGTAGACTCCGTTGTCGGCGGGGTGGTGGAGGGCGTACTGGTAGACCGCTGTGAACCGGGTGATGTGGTCGGCGACTTCGCCGATGGCGAAGCGGAGATTCTCTGTGGAGGTGTATTCGCCGGTGGCTCGGCGTTGCTCTTCCT
Organism: Pseudonocardiaceae bacterium; assembly: GCA_035712045.1. Classification (GTDB taxonomy): domain Bacteria; phylum Actinomycetota; class Actinomycetes; order Mycobacteriales; family Pseudonocardiaceae. Next base: position 9,386 of record DASTBN010000140.1, on the reverse strand, counting down.
GGCGGTGGCCGCGCTGGAGGTCGGTATCGAGTACGTGGATGAGCAGGTTCAGGGGGCTGCCGCATCGGTTGTAGACAGTCGCTCGGGTCACTCCGGCGCGGTGGGCTAGTTCCGCGACGGTGATCTGTGAGACGGGCCGTTGCGAGGCGAGTTCCACGATCGCCTGTTCAAGGGCTCGGGCGGTCCGCGTGAGCCGTGGATCAGGGCGGTGACTCATTGGCTGCTGACCAGGACCTCGAACGACGATCCCAGCATCCTGTATCGACCCGACGACTACGCTGAGCCGTTTTTCCCGGTCGCCCACCAGCTCATCACCGACGCCGAAGACGCGGCGTCGAAGGACCGCACCACCGAGGCACGAGACCTGTTCCTGCATGCAGCGGCGGTCTATCGGATCGCTCGATTCCCTATCAACAGGTCGACACTGAGCCAGCAAGCATGGGAGAAGGGCAAGGCTGCCTACGAAGTTCATCTGCGGACTTGCCGACCGACTATTCAGCGTCGTGGCGCAGGGCGGCGGATGTCATCACATGTTCGACGCGGAGTGGATCCGCGCCCAAAACCAGATGGAATACCCGTTCGCCTTGGCCGACGCGCTTGCCTACAAATTCGGATACCGCAACGCCAACCCGTCGACAGCGGTCGTCCAGCACGCCGCCGAGGCCCACAAGTTCAGCCTCGCCGACTCCGGCCTGGTCGAAACGCCGACGTGCAAGCTGCTGGTCATCAACGGCATGGAGGACTCGATCTTCCCGATCGAAGACAGCATCATCGTCGCCACCCAGGGCGACAACAAAGACCTCTTCGCGCGGGGAAACCGCCGGCACATGGGCAATCCCGGCGCCGAGGACATCCTCTACCACTGGATCGACAACGCGGTTGCCGGCAGGCCTTAGCGTCGGCCGGCCGCCGAGGGCGCGGCGGTAGCGGTGAACTACGGTCGCCGAGTTCGGCGGGCTGGACATTTTGGCCAGCGACGCCGGTGTCGAGCATTTCGGCGCCTTGGAGTCGATCACCGACGTCAACTTCGATCGCGTCTTTCGGATCAATGTGGCCAGGCAGAATAGACAGCCGATCATCGAGCTATTGAGCCGCTCCAACGAGTCGGTAATCGGGCTGGGGCAACGAGGCGGGCGGCCGGGTCGTATTTCGTTGTACGACGGCAACGGAACCGAGAAGGTTCGGATCTAACCACCGCGCAGCGCTTGGGGCATGCGATGCGTATCGTCGACCCGCATCGTGCGTTCGGCGCGGTGCTCGGCAAAGCGCTGGCGCCGCTGGCCTCCGGTTGTGGTCTGATCCCCATCCTGGTCGCGTTGCAATAAAGTTGCAATAGAGTTGCAATAGTAAGGGGCTCTGTTGCGTGGGCGGGACGCAGACAAGACTTCCTGCCGTACTGCTGGTAGTCGGCGATGCTCAGGCGCAGCGCGTCACGATGTTCGCACGACACGGCGGGCGCCCTGGTCGCCCTCTGGGGTTCTTGGCAAGATGGCGAGCCCGGCGCTCCCAGGTCGCGAGCAGGGTGACGATTCGCGGGAAGTTGGTGGCCGCGAAGTCGTTGAGGACGATGCCGAGCGGTCAGGGCCTGCGGTCATCAGGACCGGGTGCGCGTCGAGGTGGAGGATGACGGCCCTGTATCGGTCGGGCTGCCAGCCGTTCCCGAATGCCAGCGATCAGCGCGACCACGCGACCGATGATCTTAAATGGCATGAATATTGGGTAGATTGCGACTTTTCGGGAATGACGGCTCGTCGTCTTCTAATTTCGATCTTGGTCAGGGCTCGCTAATGTCACCCAGATTACAGGGACATTTCCACTCAGTGGCCGAATGGTAACTGAGGGCGACCATCGAAAAGCACAGCTGTGCGATGTGAACGCATCAGGGAGGGCGTTTACCCAGTCTTGGCGAGGACGCGGCAGGAACGAGGTGCCCACGCCGGAACTCCAGGAAGTGCCTTTCCAAAAAAATTCCTGGAGAAAGAGCAAGACGAGGTACGAAAGCAAAGATCGCGGAGATCTTCTCAAGCTGCGGGGGCGAACTCCGCCGACGAGCATCCCATCCGGCTTGGCGTGGCCCGCCACGAGCCGCGCCGGTACGGATGACCGGCCGAGTGCTCTGCCGAGAGATGAGGGAGGCCATCGTGCCAGTCGTAACCGTTCCTCAGGACTTCAACGAGGACGATCTCTACGTCGATCTTCGGCCGGTCTTCGGGCGCTCGCTGTTCCTGAAGTGTGAGGGCTTCAACTTCGCCGGCTCGATCAAGCTGAAGGCCGCGACCGAAATGGTCGAGGCCGCCGAGCGGGACGGGGTCCTGACGCCGGGGTCGATCCTGGTCGAGTCCTCATCCGGAAACCTGGGCGTGGCGCTGAGCATACTCGCGGCGAGCAAGGGCTACCGGTTCCTGTGCGTGACCGACTCGCGCTGCAACCTGTCGACCAGGCGGGTGATGGAGGCATTGGGCAGCCAGGTGCACATCGTCGCCGAGCCGGCTGCCATCGGCGGCCTCCTCGGCGCGCGGATCGATTACGTCCGCGCGCTGTGTGCCTCCGACGACCGGTATGTGTGGCTTAACCAGCACGCCAATCCGAACAACTGGAAGGCGCACTACCGCAAGACGGCGCCGGCGATCGCCCGCCAGTTCCCGCGCCTGGACGTGCTGTTCGTCGGAGCCGGCACCACCGGGACCCTGATGGGCTGCGCGCGCTACTTCCGGAATTGGCACCGGCCGGTGCGGGTCGTCGCGGTGGACAGCGTCGGCTCGGTGACCTTCGGTGGTGCCCCGGGCCGCCGGATGATTCCCGGCCTGGGCACGAGCGTCCGTCCGCCGCTGCTCGACGAATCCTATGTGGACGAGGTGGTACGCGTCGAGGAGGCCGACGCCATCCGCGCCTGCCATCGCCTGGCCAGGCGCGGGTTCTTGTTCGGTGGCTCCACCGGCACGGTGATCAGCGGCGCGATGGGCTGGCTGACCCGGTACGACGCGCGCGAACTCACCTCGGTGGCCATCGCCCCGGACCTCGGCGAGCGTTACCTCGACACCATCTACCAGACCAACTGGCTGGAAGATCTTTACGGCGAGGACGTGCTCACCCCCGACGAGCTGACCGCTTCCCGGGCAGCCTGACCCGCGCTACCGGCGCGGTCACGAAATGCCAACTTCTTGGTTCAAGGAGCACGTGATGGAAAGATCCGCCGAGGCCGCGACAGCCGACCTGGCTGAATCGCCGACCTCACAGGGCAGCTACGCCCGCACAACGACCGGCCCGGCGACCGGCACTGAACGGATCCTCGCCGAGGTGCTGGCTGATGTCGTGCGCGTCGAGCGGGTGCCGGTCGATAGCGACTTCTTCACTGACCTGGGTGCTGACTCGCTGGTGATGGCCCGTTTCTGCGCACGGGTCAGGAAGCGGGCGGACCTGCCGTCGGTGTCGATGAAGGACATCTACCGGAACCCGACGATCCGGAGCCTGGCGGCCGCACTCGCGGATGCCGCGCCCATCCCGGCTGAGCCCGCCCCTGCCGAGTCGGCGCCGTCGGCGCCGATCGAGGCGGCGGCCCTGGCCAGCCGGCTGCGGTACATCCTCTGCGCAGCGCTGCAGCTCCTGATTTTCCTCGGATATACCTACCTCACCGCACTGGTCATCACCCTAGGCTACGAGTGGATCTCCACCGGTCCCGGTGTGATCGACATGTACCTGCGGTCGGTCCTGTTCGGCGGCGCGAGCTTTTTCGGTCTGTGCCTTCTTCCGATCCTGGCGAAGTGGATGCTCATCGGCCGGTGGAAGCCCCAGCGGATCCGTATCTGGAGCCTGGCGTACGTCCGCTTCTGGATCGCCCGGACGCTGGTCCGGTCCAACCCGCTGGTCCTGTTCGTCGGTTCGCCGCTCTACGTGCTCTACCTGAGGGCACTGGGCGCGAAAGTCGGGCGTGGTGTCGCGATCTTCTCCCGGAACGTGCCCGTGTGCACCGACCTGCTCACCATCGGCGACGGCACGGTCATCCGTAAGGACTCGTTCTTCACCTGCTACCGGGCACACGCCGGGGAGATCCAGACAGGCGCGGTCACCCTTGGCAAGGACGTGGTCGTCGGTGAGAAGACCGTGCTCGACATCAACACGTCGCTGGGTGATGGGGCCCAGCTCGGCCATGCCTCCGCGCTGCACGCCGGGCAGGCTGTGCCCGGCGGCGAGCGCTGGCACGGGTCCCCGGCGCAGAAAACCGAGGCGGACTTCCAGGCGGTCGACCCCACCGGCTGCGGCACCCTGAGAAGGGTCGTCTACACCGCCGTTCAGCTGCTGATCGTGCTGGTGGTAGGCCTGCCGCTGGCGGCTGGCGGCGGGATCATGCTGCTCGCTGAGGTCCCGCAGATCGCCGCGCTGCTGGGCCCGGAATTGGCTTTCACGAGCTGGACGTTCTACCGCGACGCCCTGGTGGCCTCCATCGTGCTCTTTTTCGGCGCCGTACTGACCAGCCTGCTGCTGGTGATCCCCATTCCTCGCGTGCTCAACCTCGCCATCAAGCCGGACAAGGTTTACTGCTTGTATGGTTTCCACTACTGGGTCCACCGGGTGATCGCGCGCATCACCAACCTCAGGTTCTTCACGCATCTCCTCGGTGACAGCTCCTACATCGTTTACTATCTGAGCCGCCTCGGGTACAACCTTTACCCGGTCGCGCAGACGGGGTCGAACTTCGGCCTGGAAGTCAAGCACGACAACCCCTACCTGAGCCGTGTCGGCAGCGGAACGATAGTCGCTGACGGGCTGTCGATCATCAATGCCGACTATTCGAGCACATCGTTTCGCGTGTCCCGGACCTCGATCGGATCACGCAATTTCCTCGGGAACTACATCGCCTATCCCTCGCAGGGTAAGACGGGCGACAACTGCCTCCTCGCGACGAAGGTCATGGTTCCTATCGACGGGTACGTCCGGGAGGGTGTCGGACTTCTGGGCTCGCCCAGCTTCGAGATTCCCCGATCGGTCCAGCGCGACAGCAATCTGGACCTGAACAGCCCGGCCGAGCTGCGCCGCCGCCTCGCCGCCAAGAACAAGCACAACGCCCTCACCATAGGGCTGTCCCTGCTGGCGCAGTGGATCTTTATCTTCTGGGCCACCCTGCTCGCCGCCGCCGCCATAGACCTTTACCAGTCGTTCGGGCCGTTGGTGATCGTGCTGACCAGCGTCCTCACCGTGCTGTTCGGAATCGGCTACTTCGTGCTGGTAGAACGTGCCGCCTCGGCATTCCGGGCGCTCCAGCCGCGATACTGCTCGATCTATGAACCCTACTTCTGGTGGCATGAGCGCTACTGGAAACTGAGCATGCAGCCGCCGAGGATCCTCGACGGCACCCCATTCAGGAGCCTCGCCTGGCGGCTTCTGGGGGTCCAGATCGGTACGCGTGTCTTCGACGACGGCTGCATCATCATGGAAAAGACCATGGTCACCATCGGGGACGATTGCGCGCTCAACGCGGGAAGCATCATCCAGTGCCACTCGCAGGAGGACGGCGCCTTCAAATCCGATCGCATCACGATCGGTTCCGGCTGCGCTATCGGGATCGGCGCCCTCGTCCACTACGGCGTGACGATGGGTGAGGGCTCAGTGCTCGCCCCCGACTCTTTTCTCATGAAAGGCGAGGAAATCCCGCAGCGCGCACGGTGGGGCGGAAACCCTGCCAGAGAGATTCGAGACGGCTTTGTCCGGGATGATCGCGGCGCCGCCTGACGCGGTGACAAGCGGCACCGTGGCACCGGTGAGTGGAGAGAGAAACCGATGAGAATGTCAACGAAGGCGGGCCGGGAGTTCTGGCGCGGTGTGCTCGCCGCCGGGGGATTCACCGCGATCCCGCGATGGACCCGCGATCCGGGGCCGGGCGTCGGGGAGCACGAGGAAGCGATCCCCGAGGAGCTCGTGGCGGCGCTGCGTCGGCTGGCGGGCCAGCTGGCCGTGCCGGTGAGCTCGGTGCTCCTGGCCGCGCACGCCAAGGTGCTCGCCGCGCTGTCCGGTGAGCGTGAGGTCACGACCGGCTACGTCGCCGCCGACGGCGGCCAGCCAGGCCAGGCACTGCCCTGCCCGCTGGCGACCGGATCCGGCTCATGGCGCGCGTTGCTGCGCGACGCCCATCGGGTCGAATCAGCGCTGCTGACGCACCAGGGCTTCCCGGTCGATGATCTGCGGCGTGAGCTGGGCCTGACCGGGCCGTTGTTCGAGACTGTGTTTGATCCGACCGGTGACGGCGGTGCCCTCGCCGGGGGCACCGTGCTGTGGGTCGGGATCTCCCCACCCGGCGGCCGGCTCGGGCTGCGGCTGCGCTACCGGACCGATGTGCTCGACGCGGAGGCCGCCGCCAGGATCGCCGGCTATCACCTCACCGCGCTCGCGCTGATCGCCGCCGATCCGGATGCCGGGCACGGGCGGCAGAGCCTGCTGTCCGCTGAGGAACTCCAATTCCAGCTCGACGGGCTCGCTGGGCCGCGCCGGGAGCTGCCGGACCGCCGGTTCCACGAGCTGTTCGAGCAGCGGGTGCGGGCGCACCCGTACGCCATCGCGGCCGTGCACGGTGACCGGCAGTGGACCTACCGGGAGCTCAACATCCGTGCCAACCTGCTGGGCCGGGCCCTGCTGGCGCGGGGGCTGCGCCGCGAAGGCGTGGTCGCGGTGGTGACCGAGCGCAATCTGGACTGGATGGCCGCAGTCCTCGCGATCTTCAAGGCCGGCGGGGTGTACCTGCCCATCGAGCCGCGCTTCCCGGCCGATCGCATCGCGACCACGCTCTCGCGTGCCGGGTGCGGGCTCGTGCTGACCGAACCCGGCAGCACCACCACGCTTGAGGCGGCTCTCGACTCGCTGCCCGCGGTCCAGACGCTGTCCGTCGATGAGGCCTACGGGGAGGACCATGCCTATGATGATCTCGGCGTCGCCGTCGCGCCGGACCAGCTCGCCTACATCTACTTCACGTCCGGCTCCACTGGGGCGCCCAAGGGCGTGATGTGCGAGCACGCCGGCATGCTCAACCATCTCTACGCCAAGATCGGCGACCTGGAGATCGGCGAGGGGCACGTCGTCGCCCAGACCGCACCCCAGTGTTTCGACATCTCACTGTGGCAACTCATTTCCGCGCTGCTGGTCGGCGGGCGGACCCTGCTGGTCGAGCAGCAGGTGATCCTGGACGTCCAGCGGTTCGTCGACAAGATCGTCGACGGCCGGGTCGCCGTGCTCCAGGTCGTCCCGTCATACCTCGAAGTCGTCCTGTCTTATCTGGAGCGCCATCCCCGCGCGCTGCCGGACCTGCGGTGCGTGTCGGTCACCGGCGAGGTGCTGAAAAAGGAGCTCACGCAGCGCTGGTTCGCCGCCGAGCCCGGGATCAAGCTGGTCAACGCCTACGGGCTGACCGAGACCTCCGACGACACCAACCACGAGGTCATGGACCAGGTGCCGGACTCCGAACGGGTCCCACTCGGTGCCCCCGTCAACAACGTGCGCGTCTACGTCGTCGACGAGCACCTGTCACCGGTGCCGCTCGGCGCCCCCGGCGTGATTGTCTTCTCCGGGGTCTGCGTCGGCCGCGGGTACATCAACGACCCCGAGCGCACCCGGTCGGCCTACCTGGCCGATCCGTACCGCGAGGGCGAGCGGCTCTGCCGGGGCGGCGACTACGGCCGCTGGCGCCCCGATGGCAAGCTGGAGTTCCTCGGCCGCCGGGACACCCAGGTCAAGATCCGTGGTTTCCGGATCGAGATCGGTGAGATCGAGAACACCCTGTCGCGGGTGCCCGGTGTCCGCGATGGCGCGGTGGTGGTCGCTGAGCGGGCCGACCAGAGCAAGCACCTGGTGGCCTTCTACTCCGGCCAGCGGCCGCTTGAGGCCGACGTTCTGCGGGACCGGCTGGCTGAGTCGCTGCCCGAGTACATGGTCCCGTCGGTCTTCCACCGGCGGGAGAGCCTGCCGCTGACCGCCAATGGCAAGATCGATAGGAAGGCACTGACGGTGCTCGCCGGGCAGCTTGACCGCACCGGCCTCACTGGGCGGGCCTACCACGTACCGGTGACGCCGACCGAGCGGCGGCTGGCGGCGGCGTGGGCGGCGGTGCTCGGCATCCCGCAGAACCAGCTCGGCCGGCGGGACCACTTCTTCGACCGGGGCGGCACGTCGCTGTCGGCGGTGAAGCTGGCGATCACCCTGGACCGCGCGGTGTCCCTCAAGGACGTTATCCGGTACCCGATCCTCGCCGATCTGGCCCGGCTGGTCGAGCGACAGATATGACGAACACTGGCGCCACCTCGTCACCAGCAGTGCCCGGCCTGAGGCCGGTTGCCGGCCTCGTGGGGAACGATGCGGTGCCGGCTGACCGCCCCGGGCGGGTGATCGGGGTGGACGTGGCACGAGGGATCGCGCTGATCGGCATGATGGCGGTGCACGTATTCGCCACCTTCGACTCGCGCGGTGACCCCACGATCGCCACCGAAGTCGCCGCGGGACGGTCCGCGATCACCTTCGTCCTGGTCGCGGGAGTCAGCCTGGCGTTCCTCAGCGGTGGGCAGCGTCCGGTCCAGGGCCGGACCCGCACCGCGGCCGCCGCCGGCATCGCCGTGCGGGCGCTGCTGATCGGGATGATCGGCCTGTCGCTCGGTTACACCACCGGCGCCACCAAGATCGAAGTGATCCTCCCCTACTACGCGGTGCTCTTCCTCCTCGCGATCCCCTTGCTCGGCCTGCGCCCGCGCACCCTTGCCCTGATCTCTGCTGGCCTGATCGCGGTGGTGCCCGTGGTGATTTTCGCCGTAGTCGACGCGCAGGGCCGCTCCTTCCGGGAATCGAACAATCCGACATTCGGCCACATCGCCCACGACCCGTCCGGGCTCATCGTCGGGATATTCGTCACCGGTCCCTACCCCGTGCTGGCCTACCTCGCCTATCTGTGCGCCGGTCTCGCCCTGGGTAGGTTGGACCTGTCCTCGCGCCGGGTCGCTGCGTGGCTGCTCGGCGGCGGGCTCGGTCTCGCACTCACCGCGCGGATCGTGTCCGCGGTGTTGCTGTTTCCGCTGGGCGGCCTGCGGCAGCTGCGGGGCGACGGTTCATCGAGTCCTGCCTCCCTGGCCACTAACGTCCTGCTGTGGGATGCCAAGCCGAACTCATCGTGGTGGTATCTCGCGCTCCCCGCGCCACACTCGCTCACCCCCATCGACATGATCCACACCCTTGGCTCGGCGATGGCGGTACTCGGTGCCGCGCTGCTCCTGATGCGGGTTCCGGTCGTCGCCCGGCTGCTGCGGCCACTGGCCGCGGTGGGAACCATGACGCTGACTCTCTACTGCGGGCACGTGCTGGTGCTGGCACCTGGGCTGCCCGATGACACACCCGGCACGACGTTCTTCCTGATGGTC
>DASTBN010000139.1:0-19144 GCA_035712045.1 Pseudonocardiaceae bacterium | reverse complement strand
GGGTCGTGGTCGCCCGGCGGCACCGGCCGCGACGGGTGTCGGTGTGCGGTTATCTGGTTGACGCGTATTGCCTGGGCGTCAAGAACGCCCTCGGACCCGAGATCATGAACGATCGCGACCTGCCAGGCTTCCTTGACATGTTCTTCCGCGGGTACAACGAAGCCCCGGTGGATGCGCCGCTGGAGCTGGCCCGCCATCTCGTGTGGGGGGCCATCGACTATGCCCGCAGCCTGGGCTTCTCACCCCATCCCGACTTCGAGCCCGCCTCGGGTCACCTCGGCACCTGGCAGGAGACCAGCGACATCACGTTCGGGCGCGATGGTGTCCCGTTCTTCATTCAGGGCCCCTATGACAATCTGGCCGCGATCACCCGCACCTTGACCCGGTCCGTTGGCGCGGGCAACTTCCACCTCATGGCTCCGGTCGCGGCCGCAGTCGGCTGGTGAGTGCCTGGCGGAACTGGTGGCTGAGCTTGAGGACATGACCGCCGAAGCGCCTTACGACGACGAGATCGTGAGCCAGGTGGCTGGCGTGCTCGGATGTCCGCTGAACTCGGCACACCCAGCGCCAGAGCACGGCACGCCTTATCGTGTGCACTGTGATCGAATGGTCCTTGCGCGGGTTGTCCATGATTCGCGACGTCGACCACGGCATCTCGCAATGGATCGGGCGGCGGGCGCCGAGCCCGCTCGACGTCGTCATGAGTCAGCTGAGCGCGGCGGCGAACCATAGCAAGCTGTGGTTGGTGATCGCGGCCGCGCTGGCTGTCAGGAAGGGCGCCACCCGGCGTGCCGCGCTGCGCGGTGTGCTGTCCATCGCCGCGACCAGCGTCACCGCCAACGCCGTGCTCAAGCCGCTGCTGCCGCGACGCCGCCCGCCGGCCCAGGAGCTCAATGGCCGATTGAAGTTCCCTCCCGCGCCCACCTCGTCGTCGTTTCCGTCCGGGCACGCCGCGTCTGCGGCCGCGTTCGCCACGGGGGTCGCGCTGGAGTGCCCGAAGGCCGGTTTGGCCATCGCCCCGCTGGCCGCGGCGGTGGCTTACTCCCGGGTCCACATCGGCGTGCATTGGGCCTCGGATGTGGTGGTGGGAGCGGCGGTCGGCTCCGGCGTCGCGCTGGGCACTCGGCGCTGGTGGCCGGTTCGCACGACCGACGAAGCCCAGGCACGTCCCCGTGACGACGCGCCGGTGCTGCCGGATGGCGCCGGCCTGGTGCTGGTGGCGAACCAGCGATCCGGTGATCCCCGCTACGACCCGGCTTCCGAGATCTCAGAAGCCCTTCCGGCCGCCACCGTGCTGCGCGCTGAGGACGGCAGGGACCTTTATGACCAGCTCGAAGCCGCGCTCGAGGCCAGCCGCGGCGCGGCGCGGGCGGTGGGCGTCGCCGGTGGCGACGGGACGGTGGCAGCCGCGGTTGCCATCGCGGGCCAGCATGGCCTGCCGCTGGTAGTGGTGCCGACGGGCACCCTCAACCATTTCGCCCGCGATGTCGGTGTGTACGACCTTCAGGAGGCCGTCGACGCCACCCAAGCCGGGGAGGCGGTCGCGGTCAACGTGGCGGCCGTGGATATCCACAACAAGAACAAGGATGGCAGGTCAGACACCCGGTACTTCCTCAACACCGCGAGCTTGGGCGGTTACTCCGATCTGGTACGGCTGCGGGAGAAGTGGGAGCGCAAGTGGGGCAAGTGGCCGGCGTTCACGGCTGCGCTCATCATGGCGCTGCGCCACGCGGCTCCGATACGAGTGCGGCTGGACGGCATCGAACAGCAACTATGGATCTTGTTCGTCGGCAATGGCCCGTACTACCCCCGGGGTATGGTGCCGGCCTGGCGTCCGCAGCTGGACTCGGGCCTGCTCGACATCCGTTACCTGCGCGCGGACCGGCGCTTCTCACGAATCCGCGCCGTCATCGCGCTCGCGCTGGGTGCGCTGCACCGCTCCCGGACCTACGTGCAGCGGGAAGCTCCGTCGCTGGATGTGGAGCTGATCGGCGACCATGCTTACCTGGCCACTGATGGCGAGGTCATGGATAAGGCCGGCCGGTTCACCTTCCGGATCGCCAGGCACCCGATCACCGTGTACCGCCGCAACGAGGACAACTGGCCCGACCGCCCCCGCCCCCACCACCCCTGGTAGATCAGCTCTCAGCCTCCCGAACTCGACAACAGAGCGGTCTGGGCGGATCGAACCGCTCTCCCTGCCGAGTTCGGGAACAGGAGAGCGTGCGGCGGGTGGCGACACGCTGATTGGGGTTTATCGGAGAATCTCGGGTTGGCGCTAGACAGGCCGATATTGTCCGAGACCGTGGATCCGGTACGCAATCCGTTCGCTCCCGGGGCTGGGCAGCGGCCGCCTGAACTGGCCGGGCGAGGCAGGGAGCTGGGCGCGTTCGAGGTGGTCCTGGAACGGGTGGCCCGGGGGCGGCCAGAGCGCTCGCTGGTGCTGACCGGGCTGCGCGGGGTGGGCAAGACGGTGCTGCTCGGTGAGCTGCGGTCGATGGCCATACGTCAGGGCTGGGGAGCGGGCAAGGTCGAGGCCAAACCGGACGGCGGGCTGCGCCGCCCGCTCTCGGCCGCACTGCACCGGGCGGTGCGCGACCTGGCGCTGCGCCACCGCGCGCCGGGCCGGGTCGAGGAAGTGCTCGGGATCCTCAAAGCGTTCGCGCTGCGAGCCACCCCCAAGGACGCCAAGCTCCGGGATCGCTGGCAGCCAGGCATCGACGCGCCGGTGATCACGGGCCGGGCCGACTCGGGAGATATCGAGATCGACCTGGTGGAGCTGTTCACCGAAATCGCCGAGCTGGCCGGGGATGTCGGAACCGGGGTGGCGGTGCTGATCGATGAGATGCAGGACCTCGCCCCCGATGACGTCTCCGCGCTGTGCGCCTCCTGCCACGAGCTGTCCCAGTCCGGGGCCCCGCTGGTGGTGGTCGGCGCCGGGCTGCCGCACCTGCCGACGGTGCTCAGCGCGTCGAAGTCCTACTCCGAGCGGCTGTTCCGCTATGTGCGGATCGACCGGCTGGATCGCGACGACGCCGACCACGCGGTCGTCGCGCCGATCGAGCGGGAGGACGCGGCGATCACACCAGAAGCGCTGGACGCGCTGTTCGACACCTCCGGGGGTTACCCCTATTTCGTGCAGGCCTACGGCAAGGCCGCGTGGGACGCCGCCCCGGTCTCACCCATCGGGATCCTCGACGTGCGGGTGGCCGCCCCGGAGGCCGAGAGCGAGCTCGCTGTCGGGTTCTTCGGCTCCCGGTTCGAGCGGGCCACCCCAGCCGAGCGGGAGTACCTGCGGTCGATGGCCGAGCTCACCGCCGGCCGCGACGAGCCGGTCGGCACCACGCAGATCGCCGAGGCCCTCGGCCGACGGGCCTCATCACTGTCCCCAGCCCGGGACAGCCTGCTGAAGAAGGGCCTCGTCTACTCCGGGGAACGCGGGCAGATCGCGTTCACCGTCCCACATTTCGGGCGGTTCCTGCTGGGCAGGCTGGCGAACTGAGCCTCCCGGTGTACCCCGAACGAGTGAACCAGGGCGGGAAGCCGGACAAGCCAGTAACAGTCTCGTAGCGCGTAGCGATGACACAGACAGCCCCGTGATGCTGTTGGACCCCCGACCCGGCAGCCTCACGGGGCTTCCCTATGCCCCCTTCTCATGCCCACCGCCGACGGCCACGAGCGCGTCGTGGTAAGGGCCGCACCGAAGCCGTCAGAGGCAGCACGTACCCTCTTCGCCGTGGCCGACGAAAGCAAGCTCGAGATCCAGATGCTCCACGACCGTGTGATTGTGCGACTCGTGGGCGAGGACGGCGAGCGGCGCAGCAGCGGGGGCATCCTGATCCCGGCGACGGCCCAGGTGGCCAAGCGATTGTGCTGGGGTGAGGTGTACGGGGTCGGTAACCACGTCCGCACCGTCCAGGTCGGTGACCGGGTGCTATTCAATCCGGAGGACCAGTTCGAGGTCGAGGTGCGGGGCTGCGCCTACCTGGTCATGCGGGAACGGGACCTCCAGGCGGTGGCCAGCGAGCGCACCGAGCACGGGACGGGCCTGTATTTGTGACGCCCTCCGATAAGACGGCGCCGCCCGAGACGTGGTCACTGTTCGACGAGCTGACCCAGGCCGGGGCCGAGGAGCGCACCACCGAGATCCCAGGCACCCCCCCACCGCCCTCCTGCCGGGACCGCCGGGCGGGCCGTCGCGCCGTCATCGGGGTCGCGAGCGCGCTCGGGGTGCTAGCCCTGGCGTATGGCATCGACCTCGCCGCGTCCTGGAGTGATGTGCCCCGCGGGGTCACCGTCGGGGGCGTCACCGTCGGCGGAATGTCCCGGGCTGCGGCGGAGCAGCAGCTTCGTGAGCGGCTCGAGCCCCGGCTAAGCCAGCCGATCGCGTTGCGGGCGGGCGATGTCAGCGCCACCCTCGACCCCCGGCGGTCCGGCCTCACCCTGGACTGGGCCGCCACCCTCGACCGGGTCGGCCAGCAACCGCTCAACCCCTGGACCCGCCTGGCGTCACTGTGGCGGACCCGGGAGGTGAGCGTGGTCAGCGCCGAGGACCGGACCGCGCTGACCAGGGCCCTGGGGGAGCTGCGCGGGCAAACCGACCACGAGCCAGTCGAGGGGACCGTCCGCTTCGAGGGCACCCGGCCGATACCGGTGAACCCACGCCCCGGCCAGCACCTGGACATCCCCGCCGCCGCCGAGGCCATCCTCCCGCGCTGGATCGGCGGCGCCACGGTGAGCGTCCCGGTCACCACCCAGCCGGTGCGTACCACGGCGGAGGGGATCCAGGCCGCGCTGCGCGACATCGTCCAGCCGGCGGTGGCCTCACCAGTCAAGGTCACCGGTGACGGGCACGACGCGCTGCTCACACCGGATGTCATCGCCGCGGCACTGCGCTTCGCCCCGGACAGCCGGGGTGGCCTGACCGTCACCATCGACAACCCCACGGTGATCGCCGCGCTGAATCCGCAGCTAGAACCGACCCAGCGACCGGGTAAGAACGCGGAGATCCTGATCCAGGGCGGCGCGCCGGTGGTGCTGCCCTCCGTCGAGGGACGCGGCATCGACTGGGCCGCCAGCCTGCTGCCGCTACTGGGTGTACTGCGCAACTCCGGGACCGAGCGCACCCTGGCGGCCAGCTACGTCACCCTGCCCCCGACGCTGACCACCGAACAGGCGAACGCGCTCGGGATCACCACCCAGGTCGCCACCTTCACCACCAGCGGGTTCGCCGCCGACTCCGGGCAGAACATCCGCCGGGTCGCCGAGCAGGTCAACGGGGCGATCGTGAAGCCAGGAGACACCTTCAGCCTCAACAGCTACACCGGCCCGCGCACCGCCGCCACCGGATACGTCGACGCCGGCATCATCGACCACGGCCGACCCAGCCGGGGCATCGGCGGCGGCATCTCCCAGTTCGCCACCACGCTCTACAACGCCAGCTACTTCGCCGGCCTGACCGACATCGAGCACAAGGAACACAGCTTCTACATCAGCCGCTATCCCGCGGCCCGCGAGGCCACCGTGTTCGAGGGGGCGATCGACCTCAAGTTCCGCGACGACGCCACCACCGGCATCCTCATCCAGACGGCGTGGACTCCCGCCTCGATCACCGTGACGCTCTGGGGCACTAAGCGCGTTGACGTCGAGTCGATTCCCGGCCCACGCACCAATTACACCGATCCGCCCACCGAGACCATCACCGATCAGCCGTGCAGCGCCACCCCAGGAACGCGCGGCTTCACCACCTCCGATACCCGGGTGATCCGCGACGCGAACACCCACGCCGAGCTGTCCCGCCACACCCGCACGGTGAGATACGACCCCATCCCGCACGTCATCTGCGCGGCTCCGCCACCCGCGCCCCATCCCTGACCCAGCCAACAAACCCCGATATGTCCCCATATCGGGATTACTGACGCAGCTCCTCTAGGCCGGTCGTACGACAATGGGGACGTTCCTGGCGGCGAAGATGCCCCGGCCGTAGAAGGCCAGCGGCACGTCCGCGTTGAGCCGGACGTCGGCGTAACGCTCGAGCAGCACGCCCACGGCGACCCGGCCCTCCACCCGGGCTAGGAGCTGACCGATGCAGAAGTGGATGCCGTGCCCGAAGGCCACGTGGTGGTTGGCGGCACGGTGAATGTCGAAACGGTCAGGGTCGGGGAACTCCCGCTCATCCCGGTTGGCGGAGAGTAGCCACGGCGTGACCAGCGCGTCCGCCGGTATGACCTGCCCGGCGACCTCGGCCTCGATCATGGTCACCCGGGCGACCTGGGTGAACGAGGACCGGTAGCGCAGCACCTCCTCGATGGCGGCCGGGATGAGCGCGGGATCGGCGTGCAGCTCGGCCAGCACCTCTGGGTGCTCATCAAGGCACAGCGCGGTGTTGCCGAGCAGCGCGGTCGTGGTGATGTGCCCGGCGAGCAGGAGCACCATGGAAAAGTTGGTGACCTCGTCATCGGTGAGCCGCTCGCCGTCGACCCGCACGCCAACCAGGCCGCTGATCAGGTCCTGCCTGGGGTTCGCTCGCCGGTCCTGGCAGTGTTCACGCAGGTAGGCGAGCATGTCCTTGGTGTTGTTCTCGATCTTCTGGGCGAGCTCCGGATCCCTGGGATCGCTGACCTGCTGATTGAAGAGCCGGTCAGCCCAGCTCCGGAACAGCTCCCGGTCGGAGACCGGCAAGCCGAGCAGCTCGGCGATCACTGTCACCGGCAGCGGGTAGGCCAGCGCGGCGACCAGGTCGAATTCGCGCGCACCGCCGGTGGCGTCGAGCAGCTCGCGGGTGATCTCCGCGATGCGCGGGGCCAGGCCGGTGACCACCTTGGGGCTGAACGCCGCACCGACCAGCCGGCGCAGCTGGTGGTGGCGTGGCGGGTCGGTGCGCACCAGGTTGCCCGCGCTGAATTTCTGCGCGGCCGGGAATACCCGGCCGGTGTCGGAGGAGAACACCACCGGGTCGGAGATCGTCCGGTGAACATCGGCGTAGCGGAACAGGTGCCAGATGCCGTAGGCATCCCGCCACACTGGCTGGTTATCCCGCATCTCGCGCAGCCACGGGAGCAGGGTGGCTCCCCCGTCCTCCGCGCCTGGCGCGAGAGCTTCCCGTGTGCTGTGCTCGGCGGTCATTGGCTACCCCCAATTCCTGCCCGGTGTTCAGCGCAAGTAGATCGTGTCCTGACCGGATCGTCGACCCGTTTCACGCGCGACTAGAGCGTGCGGTACATGATGTGCAGGCCCACGAGTCCGTGGCGAGGGTGGCGGAAGGCCTGCGGCACCGTCCCGATGATCGAGAAGCCAAGCGAGCGCCACAACCCAATCGACCGCTGGTTGGTCGCCACCACCGCGTTGAACTGCATCCCGAGATAGCCCAGGACCCGTGCCCGCCGCATAATATGCTCGCCCATCCGGCGCCCAATGCCCTGTCCCGTTGCACGGGTCGCCACCATGAACCCCGCGTTGGCGATGTGCGAACCCCGGCCGGGGTGGTTCGGCCGGAGAACCGCGGTGCCGATGATCTCCGGCCCGGACGTGGCCACCCATACCTCGGCGGGAGCGGGCAGCATCCACAGCTGGCGGGCCTGATCCTTCGGCGTGTCCTGCGCCCACGGGTAGGTCTCGCCAGCCGCGACCACCTCATGCCAGATTGGCCAGATCCGCTCCCAATCGTTGTCACCAGCCCGGCGCATTTCCATGAGAACCATCGTGCCAATTCCCGTCGCGGCCGCTTTCGGCCCGACCCCTGGGGCCGCACCAGAACCGCTCAACGGTGGTCACCGGGAGTTCGAGTAGACGATGTTGGCCATCGCGATCGTCCTGGTCTCACCGGTGCCGGAGCGCGCGTTGCGCTGAGCGGCCCAGGAGGTGAGCGCGGTGCGGCTGGCGTGGTCGAGATGCCGGACGCCGGTCAGATTCAGCTCAACGGGCCGGTCATCGGGTAGTGCTTCGAGGGTGTCGAGGAGCTTGGGCAGGCGCAGGAATGTCGCGTTGCCGCTGAGGGTCACCCGGATCAGATCGGTGCCGTCACTGTCGAGCGTGAGATGGGTATGCGAGGTTTCCCAGGCGGTCTTGGCCACCGCGAGGACCAGCCCGATGAGCACACCTTCGAACAGGTTGAGAGCCACGATCGCGGTGGCGGTGGCCACCAGGATGAGCGCCTCGCCGCGGTGCTCGCGCCACAATGTCCTGAGGTGAGTGAACGGCAGCAGGGTGAAACCCGC
This sequence comes from Pseudonocardiaceae bacterium, assembly GCA_035712045.1. Lineage (GTDB taxonomy): Bacteria > Actinomycetota > Actinomycetes > Mycobacteriales > Pseudonocardiaceae. The sequence continues at coordinate 10,928 of DASTBN010000139.1, read as the reverse complement.
ATAGATCAGGACACCGGCGAGCGCGGCGATGGGGATGATCGTGAGCGCGACGGGGAACAAGACGGCGAAGAGCAGCAGCCAGACGCCGTGCAGGACCCGGGAGGCCTTGGTCTGCGCTCCCGCCTGCACGTTGGTGGCGCTGCGGACGATGACCGCGGTCATCGGCAGGGCACCCAGCAGGCCGCACAGTGTGTTGCCCGCACCCTGGGCGATCAATTCTTTGTCGTAGTCGGTGCGCGGGCCGTTGTGCAGCCGATCCACCGCCGCCGCGCTGAACAGGCTTTCGGCCGAAGCGATGAGGGTGAACGCGATGATGGTGCCCAGCACGCCCAGGTCGGCCAGCTGCCCCATCTCAGTGAGGCCTGGTGGATGAATCGAGGCCAGCAGGCCCCGCACGGTGACCGTGGCAACCGGCAGGTCGAACAGCGCGGCAGCCACAGTGGCCAGGGCCACGGCGACCAGCGCCCCTGGCACGATCCGGGCCTTGGCGGGTAGCCGTCTCCACAGCACGATCACCGCGATGGTGCCCGCGCCGAGAGCGAACGCGGACAGCGCGGCTGGCGAGGTCACCGTATCGCCGAGCAGGCCGGGCAAGCCCGCGATCTTGCTAATACCGGATGCCGGGCTGGTGGCATCCGCCATCGCGTACAGCTGGCCCGCGATGATCACCATCCCGATGCCGGCGAGCATGCCTTCCACGACGGCCACGGAGATGGCCCGGAACCAGCCACCCCATCGCAACGCGCCCAGCAGCAGCTGAAGCATTCCAGCGGCCAGAACGATGATGCCCAGGGTAGCCAGCCCGTAGGCCTGGACGGCCTCGTAGACCAGGACGGTCAGGCCCGCCGCCGGGCCGCTGACTTGCAGACTGCTACCCGGCAACAGTCCTGTGACCAGGCCGCCGACGATTCCGGTGATCAAACCAAGCTCAGCCGGCACGCCAGAGGCCACGGCGACACCGACGCACAGCGGAAGAGCAACGAGAAACACGACCAGTGAAGCACTCAGATCGGTACGCAAGGCGCGCCTCAGCGGCGCGGTGAGGTGGTTCATGGCGCTCTTTCGTTCACGACAAGGAACAGCGCGGCGGTCCAGGGCGAGCCACGTGTCCCTCGGACAGGGAGACAGGGACGCGGACAGCGCACCGCCGATCAGCAGCGCATTACCTGGAGAGCAGCCCGGGTAACGCCTGATCCAGCCATCACCGTGGAGGAATCCTGATAGCCCGGTGGCCCGCGGAACAGCTCCACCGCCGAACCAGCCGCCGCGGCATCGCCATAGTGCGAGGGCCGCGCGGCCAGGCGCTGACCACCAGAGCGCAGAACCAGCGGAAGGCCCTTGTGCTGGCAGGGAGTGACTTCCAGGCTGCTGGAGATAGCCCGCGGTCCCGGCTGGGAGGACTCCTCCTGAGCCGAGACCGAGTTATCAGTAGAGCTCAGGGCAATGGGCTGGTGGGATACCGCGACACGAGCCAGGACAGCCACCGCGAGCAGAACGATCACAGCTGCCACTCGACGTATCACTGACGCTCCCCGACGGACCTCAATGACAGGTCCTGCTCACTGCGCGTACTCGGCCGAACCAGCACGAACAAGACGTGATGACAAGAGACCACGTTGTCGTCAACCCCAGCAGCCCGTTACCAACCCTTCGACCTGGCCGTGGGTACCGCAGGCGATTGTAGCGGAACTCGCCGTGAAACCAGGGCTGGTCTATCGCCGCAGCCTGGCCGCCTCCTCTCCGCGACGCTCTCCGTAGATAAGTAATCCTTGCTTATCACTCAGATGAGGCTACCCTAATAGGCCAGGATGGACTTGGAGGCGTCACAGATGGCTCATCCTCAATACGATGACCACCCGTTCGCGGCACTCGTGCCGTGTCAGCAGGACTCGCCCGGTCGGGTGCACGGGTCCCGCCGATCGTCCCCTGTCGCAAGGGCTTCGCGAGCGGCCGCCGGCATCATGGCCATCGTCGCGGCTGCGGCCTGCACGCCTACCTCATCGGCGAACAACAGCCCCGCCGGGCACATCATGGTCAAAGCGGGCGAGAAGACCTGCGAGGTATCAGCCACCGCGCTGAACAGCGGAAGGCACACTTTCACCATAGAGAACACCGCTGACCGGGTGAGCGAGGTCTATATTTATGGAGCTGGCGATCAGGTCATCAGCGAGGCGGAAAACGTCAAACCAGCCGCTACGCGCGATCTGATCGTCGATCTTCCGGCTGGGAAGTACCAGGTGGCGTGCAAGCCGGGCATGGTCGGCTCGGGAATCCGTACCGCGCTGACGGTCAGCGGCCCGAGTATCGCGGCTGGGCCAGCCGACGCCCGGCTACAAGCGAGTGTCGCCTCGTATCGCAGCTATGTGGAAACCGAGGCACAGGCGCTGGTAGATACCACCGCGGCGTTCACCGCCGCGGTGAGAGCGGGCAACATCGATCAGGCGAAGTCGCTCTACCCCGCTGCCCGCACGCACTACGAGCGCATCGAGCCCATCGCGGAGGCCTTCGGAGACCTCGACCCCCTGATCGACATGCGCGCTGACGACGCGAACGCCACGACTCCCTTCGTCGGCTTCCACAAGCTGGAACAGGATCTGTGGGAGAGCAAGAACATCAGCGGGAGCGGCCCGACCGCCGACGCGCTGGACGCGAACGTCAAAAAACTCCAGTCGCAGATTCCCACCCTGGAGATCACTCCCATCACCATGGGCAACGGCGCGAAAGAGCTGCTCGACGAGGTCGCCAAGAGCAAAGTCACCGGCGAGGAGGAGCGTTACTCACACATCGACCTGGTCGACTTCGAGGCCAACGTGGACGGTTCCCGCGCCGCCTACACCTCGTTGCGCCCGGTGCTCGCCCAGCGCGACCCCGCTCTCGTCTCGACCCTCGACACTCGCTTCGACACCCTGCTCGGCCTGCTGAGCACACACTTTTCTCATACGGGTGACGCCGGCGACATCCCTGGAAGCCCGTTCGTCTCCTACACCGCCCTGAACCCGGCTCAGATCAAGGCTCTCTCCGACGAGGTCATCAACATCAGCGAGCCGCTCGGGCAGATCAGCGGGGAGTTGACCGCCAAATGACTTCCGACACGCCCATCCGCACCGCGCCCTCGCCCTCCGGGGTCGATCCCGCCGAGGCACCACCCAGGCTCTCCCGCCGATCGGTGGTCGGCCTGCTCGGTGCTGGCGCCCTCGCCGGCGCCGGGATAACCACCGCTGCCGTCATCGCGCATGACCAATCGAGCCCCGCCGCGGATGGCGTCGTGCCCTTCCACGGCACGCACCAGGCCGGGATCACGACTCCGGTGCAGGACCGCCTGCACTTCGCCGCCTTCGATCTCTCCCCAGGTGCGACCCGCGCCGAGCTGGTGTCGCTGCTGAAGGCCTGGACGGCGGCGGCGGTGTCGCTGAGCCAGGGAACCGACGTTGGCCCGGGTGGCGCGGTGAACGGCGCGGCGCAGAAGCCGCCCTCGGACACCGGTGAGGCCTACGGGCTCTCCGCCGCGCGGTTGACCATCACCGTGGGATTTGGCACCACCTTGTTCCAGAACGCGCAGGGCCGTGACCGTTTCGGCCTGGCGGCCAGCCGGCCCGCTCAGCTGGCCGATCTGCCGGTGTTTCCCGGCGACGCCCTGGTCCCGGGGCGCTCCGGGGGTGATCTGTGCGTCCAGGCGTGCTCGGACGACCCGCAGGTCGCCGTGCACGCGGTCCGTAACCTGGCCAGGATCGCCCGGGGCACCGCGGTGGTGCGCTACTCGCAGCTGGGTTTCGGCCGGACCAGCAGCACCAGCACGAAGCAGGAAACCGCCCGCAACCTGATGGGCTTCAAGGACGGCACCAGCAACATCAAGGCGGAGGACCCAGCGGCGGTCGATCGCTTCGTCTGGGTGCAGCCCGGCGATGGCCCGGACTGGATGACCGGCGGCAGCTACCTGGTCAGCCGGCGCATCCGCATGCTGATCGAGACGTGGGACTCCACCCCGCTGGCCGAGCAGGAACGCGTCATCGGCCGGGCCAAGGGCACCGGCGCGCCCCTGGGCGCCACCACCGAGTTCGACCCGCTCGCGCTCAACCTCACCGACGCCGCGGGCGCACCGCTCATCGACACCGACGCCCACGTGCGCCTGGCCCACTCAACCAGCAACAATGGCGCGCAGATACTGCGCCGCGGCTACAACTTCGTCGACGGCACCGACTCGCTGGGACGGCTCGACGCGGGCCTGTTCTTCCTGGCCTACCAGCGCGATCCCCGCACCCAGTTCGTCACCATCAACACCCGCCTGGCGGGCAAGAAGAACGACGCGCTCAACGAGTACATCCAGCACGTGGGCAGCGGGTTGTTCGCCTGCCCGCCCGGCGTGCGGCCGGGCCAGTACCTCGGTCACACCCTGCTGGGATGACTCACCGCGCGGTCCAGCCGCCGTCCATCGACAGCGCGGAGCCAGTGATGCACGCCGAGGCGGGCCCGTAGAGCACCGCGGCGAGCCCGGCGACCTCGTCGGGTTCGATGAGACGCTTCACCGCGACCTGTGCGAGCATGATCTGCTCGATGACGGTGGTCTCGTCGATGCCGTGAGTGCGGGCCTGGTCGGTGATCTGCTTCTCGACCAGGGCGGTGCGCACGTAGGCGGGGTTGACGCAGTTGCTGGTCACCCCGTGGGGGGCGCCTTCCAAGGCGATGACCTTCGAGAGCCCCTCCAGGCCGTGCTTGGCGCTGACGTAGGCCGCCTTGAACGGGCTGGCCCGCAGCCCGTGCGCACTGGAAATGTTGATGACCCGGCCCCAGCCGCGCTCATACATGTGCGGCAGGATCCGCCGGGCCAGCCGGAACGGCGCCTCCAGCATGACCCGCAGGATCAGCGAGAAGCGGTCCGGATCGAACTCCGGCACCGGGGCGACGTGCTGCAGGCCCGCGTTGTTGACCAGCACGTCGATGTCGGCCGGCAGCGCGTCCACCGCGTCGAGATCCGACAGGTCGCAGATCACCGGCTGGGCGCTGGGCAGTTCCTGAGCCAGGACCGTGAGCCCCGCCTCGTCCCGGTCCACAGCGAGCACCACCGCGCCGTCGGCCACCAGCCGCCGGGTCAGCGCGGCCCCGATCCCCGAGGCGGCTCCGGTCACCAGCGCGGTGCGGCCGGTGAGCACCGCCGTCGTCGAACCGTTGGTCACGGCCCCCGACGTTAGTCCTCGCCGTGGTGAGGCGACGCCGGCGATTGGCGCCGGTGATTGTCGGTGGGATCCGGCAGAGTGGGCGCATGGACTGGTCGCCGGATCCTGACGCGCTGCGTGGCCGGGTCGCGCTTGTCGCCGGGGCGACTCGTGGCGCTGGACGCGGCATCGCCGCCGCGCTGGGTGAGGCGGGTGCCACCGTGATCTGCACGGGGCGAAGCAGCGTCACCGGTTCGGGAGGCTCAGACTACGACCGCGCCGAGACGATCGAGGAGACGGCCGGGCTCGTCACCCGGCTCGGCGGCACCGGGACCGCGATCCAGGTCGATCATCTCGACTCCGGCCAGGTCAGGCGCCTCGCCGAGCGGCTGCGTGCCGAGCACGGCGGCATCCACGTCCTGGTGAACGACATCTGGGGTGGCGAGGTCCTCAAGGGCCCGCCCGCCGCGTGGAACATCCCGATCTGGGAGCACGATCTCGGCGCGGGCTTGCGGATCCTGCGGCTGGCCATCGAGACTCACCTGGTCACCTCGCACCACCTGCTGCCGCTGCTGATCCGCGAGCCGGGCGGGCTGCTCGTTGAGGTCACGGATGGCACGACCGACTACAACGCCTCCCGGTACCGGATCTCCGTCTTCTACGACCTGGCGAAGGCCGCCGTGAACCGGCTGGCTTTCTCCCAGGGTCACGAGCTGGCCCCGCACGGGGCGACCGCGATCGCCATCACACCGGGCTGGCTTCGCTCGGAGATGATGCTGGAGCACTTCGGGGTCACCGAGGAGAACTGGCGGCACGCCCTGGAGCCGGACCGGGCCGATGGCCAGCCCAGCGCCCCGGAAGGGTTCGCGCGCTCCGAGTCACCCCGCTACGTCGGCCGCGCCATCGCCGCGCTGGCGGCGGACCCCGGGCGGGCGAGGTGGAACCAGCGATCGGTCAGCTCCGCTGATCTCGCGCGGGAGTACGGGTTCACCGACATCGACGGGACCCAGCCCGACATCTGGGGTGAGTGGGCGGTGCCGGGATGAGCGCGGACGAGGTACGAGAGGGAGTGCCGCTGACCAACCTCGACCAGCCGCTGTTCGACGGGTCGGAGGCGACCAAGCGGGAGCTGGTGGACTACCTGGACGCGGTGAGTAACCGCATCCTCCCGGTGCTGCGGCAGCGGCCGCTGTCGGTGCTGCGGGTGCTGCGCGGCCAGGAACCGTTCATGCAGAAGAACGTTCCCCGCTACGCCCCATCGTGGGTGCGGACGGTGCCGGTGTGGGCGGAGAGCTCGAAACGCCAGGTCAACTACGCGCTCTGCGATGACCGCCGCACGCTGCTGTGGTTCGCCAACCAGCGCGCGGTGGAGTACCACCCGACCCTGATCCGGGCCGATCGCTGGGAGCAGCCCACCCATCTCGTCCTGGACATCGACCCGCCTGGTGCCGATGCGTTCGGGCTGGCGGTGCGAGCCGCGCACCTGGTGCGCCAGGCCCTGGCAGATGCTGGTCTCGCGGGGGCGGTGAAGACCAGCGGTGCCAAGGGCATGCACGTGTTCGTGCCGGTCGGGGCGGGAGCGACGATCGAGGAGGTGGCCGCGGCCACCCGGGCGCTGGCCGCGCGCGCGGAACGCGCCGATCCGGCGCTGGCCACCACGGCGTTCATCCAGGAGGATCGGGGCGGCCGGGTGTTCCTCGATTCGACCCGGGTCGGCGGGGCCACCGTGGTGGCGGCCTACAGCCCCCGGGCCCGGCCCGGGACGCCGGTGTCGTTTCCCCTCGCCTGGGACGAGCTCGATCGCGTCACACCGGCCGAGTTCACCGTGCGGACCGCGGGCCGGTTGATCGCTGGGAGCGATCCGTGGGCCGATCTGATGCCCGAACCGCAGACGTTGAGCGCGGACCTGATCGAGGAGGGCCGGGCGATTCCCGTCGCCCGGGTGCAGGCGATGCACGAGGGCAAACGCCGCGCCCGCGCCCGCCGCGGCTGACGGCCTCGCCCATCTCCTGCCGGACCTGCTCGCGGTGCGGGTCGTCGGATTCCGGGAGATCGATGGTATCCCCCAGGTATCAGGCGCTGCGTTCGTCGACGTCGAGCAGGTGGCTCGTCAGCCAGTGCACGACCTCCCGCAGGAACACCGCGCGGTTGGCGGCGCTGAGGATCTCGTGACCCTCGTCGGGCAGCAGCAGGTACCCGTGCGGCGCGCCGCGATCCCGCAGTGCCTCGACGAGTCGCGCGGCCTCGGATGCGGGCACGTTGGTGTCCATGCCTCCGTGCACCACCAGCAACGGCGCGCTCAGCTGCCCGACGTGGTGGATCGGCGAGAGCTCACGCAGCAGCGGCCCGTCCCGCCCGGGATCGCCGTACCTGCCCACCGCGGCCGCGGCGATCCACGGTTCCGTGCGCGCGAAGAACCGCTCGAAGTCGGTGATGCCGGCGATGTCCACACCGACCCGGAAGTGTTCGGGATAGCGGACCATCGCGGCCAGCGTCAGGTAACCGCCGTAGGAGCGGCCGGCGCAGCCCACCGCGCTGGGATCGGCGAGCCCGGATTCGGTCAGGTAACCGACCAGGTCGGCGACGTCGTCGATGGCAGCGAACCGGCGGTGGCGGACATCGGCGTCCATGAATTCCCGCCCGAACCCCGATGAACCCCTTACATTCGGCGCGAACACCGCGATGCCGTAGCCGAGCAAGCTCTGGTAGAGCGCGTTGAATGTGGGACGCTCCTGCGCCTCGGGCCCGCCGTGCAACCAGACCAGCGTGGGCAGCGCACCGAGGGCCCCGGGTGGCCGGTAGAGCCAGCCGCTGAGCGTGAGGCCGTCCCGGGCCTGGCACCGGTGCGGCTCAGGCCGGATCGGCGCCTGTTCTGACCACGGCGGCGGCTGGACCGGAGCCAGCCGCGCTGGCTCGCCAGGCGGGAGCGGGTAGCGCAGGACGTGAGGCGGCTCGGCGCTGGATTCCACGGCGAGCACCAGGGACGTGCCGTCCTGGGCGAAGCCGCAGCCGGTCACCACCTCCGCGGGCGCCGGGAGCGCACGACGCCACTCGCCGGCCAGGTCGATGAGTTCGAGTTCACTGCGCCCCTCGACGTTCCACACCGCGAGCACCGCACGCCCGGTGGGGTCGAGGGCGAACTTTTCCAGCTCGGCATCCTCGCGCGCCACGATGACCGCGGCGGAATTCGGATATCCGGCGGCGACCTTCGGCAACGCCAGCAGGGCGGCGAACTCGCGATCGGCGTCGGTGTGCAGGTAGATCGTCTGGTCGTCGGGAGCGAACCGGGCATCGGCGATGCTCGCGTCAGTGCCGAGCAACTCCACGGTGCGGCCACCGCGGGTGTCGACGAGCACGAGCCGGCGGGTGCCCCGCGAGCCGACCCGCACGATGGCGTAGCGCCCGCTGTGGCTGAAGGCGCAGACCAGCGCCGCCGGACCGCTCGCCAGGTGACGGCGCCGGCCTGAGCACACGTCCATCGCGTACGCGCGCAGGCACCCCGGTGCGGTGGCTTCGCTCTCCGACACGCCCACGATGTGCCCGCCGGGCTGCCAGCGGCCGATCCACGCCATCCCAGCCGACGTGCCGGCGATGAGCCGGATATCGGTGCCATCCGGGCGCAGCGCCCGAACCCGGGTTCGCTCGCCGCCGCCGTGCGCGGTCATTACGCACAGCCACTCGCCATCGGGCGACCAGGTGAGCGCCTTGACATAGTCATCGCCAGTATCCAGCCGCACGGGGTCTCCGGGACGGGCCAGCGGGATCAGCCAGACCTGGGGGATGCCATCACGATCGGAGACCACCGCCAGGGTGCGGCCGTCCGGGGACAGCGCGGGCGAGGTGCAGGTTTCCCCGGCGAGCCAGCCGACGCCGGGCATCGACGAGACCAGCCGGGCCAGCCGTCGTTGTGTGAAGGCACTCGCCTCCGCCGGATCAACCACTCAGATCCCCCTTTCCTGCAACCACATCTCCAATAGTGCGACCTGCCACAGGGCATTCGATCCCAGGGTGGTCCGCTCGGTGTTCGGATCGGCCAGCGTGCGCTGCAACCAGTCCGGGCGGAACAGGCCGCGGTCCTTGGCCACCGGCACGGTGACCGCCTCGCGCACCCGGTCCAGGAACGCGCCGGAGAGATGGCGGATCGCGGGTACCGGGAAGTAGCCTTTGGGCCGGTCGATCACGGTGTCCGGGACCACGCCCCGGCTGGCGTTCTTGAGAACTCCCTTCCCGCCCGCGGCGAGCTTTAGCTCCGGCGGGCAGGCACCGGCGAGCTCCACCAGCTCGTGATCGAGGAACGGCACCCGAGCCTCCACGCCCCAGGCCATCGTCATGTTGTCCACCCGTTTGACCGGGTCGTCAACCAGCATGACCGTGGTATCCAGGCGCAGCGCCGCGTCCACCGCCGTGTCGGCTCCGGCGGCGGCGAAGTGAGCGTCCACGAAGGCCCGGCTGTGGTCGGCATCCAGACCACGATGAGCCATCCACTCCGGCTCCAGCAAGTCGGCCAGCTGGGTATGCGGGCGATCGATGAACACCTTCGCGTAGGCGGCCGCCGCCGCGTCCCTGCTCACGCCGGCCAGGGGCGGGTACCAGTCATAACCGGCGAACACCTCATCGGCTCCCTGCCCCGACTGCACGACCGTGACCGTGCGGGAGACCTCCTCGGAGAGCAGGTAGAACGCGACACAGTCATGGCTGACCATGGGTTCGCTCATCGCGTTGATGGCCGCGTCCACGGCGGGGAGCAGCCGGTCCGAACTGATCATGATCTTCTGGTGATCGGTGCCGAAGTGGGCCGCGATCTGGTCGGAGTAGACGAACTCGTCCCCGGACTCCCCCGCCGCGGCCTCGAACCCGACGCTGAAGGTGCGCAGCCCATGCTGGCCGCTCTCGGCCAGCAGCGCCACCACCAGGCTGGAGTCGAGACCACCGGAGAGCAGGATGCCGACGGGGACGTCGGCGACCATGCGCCGCCGCACCGCCAGGCGCAGCGCCTCCAGCACCGCCGAGGGCCACTCCCTCGCGTCCAGATCGGGCTCGCCCCGGGAGAACACCGGCCGCCAGTACGTCCGGTCCTCGTGGCGGCCGTCGGGATGCACAGTCCGTATCGTCGCCGGGGGCAGCTTCCGCACCCCGGCCAGGATCGTGCGGGGAGGCGGTACGACGGAGTGGAAGCTCAGGTAGTGGTGCAGCGCCACCGGATCGATGTCGGTGTCCACGTCGCCCGCGGCGAGCAGGGCCGGCAACGCGGAAGCGAAGCGCAGCCGCCGAGGAGTCCGCGAGAGGTAGAGCGGCTTGATCCCGAGCCGGTCGCGGCCGAGCACCAGCCGCCCGGTGTCCCGCTCGAGCACGGCGAAGGCGAACATGCCCAGGAAATGGTCGACGCAGCCGGTGCCCCACCGGTGGTAAGCCTTGATCAGTACCTCGCTGTCGGAGTCCGAGAAGAACCGGTAACCGGCGGCGCCCAGCTCCGAGCGTAGCTCGCGGTAGTTGTAGACGCACCCGTTGAACACCGCGGTGAGCCCGAGCTCGGAATCGACCATGGGTTGCGACGCCCGGTCCGACAGGTCGATGATCTTCAGGCGGCGATGGCCGAGCGCGGCGTGACCACCGGCATGGATACCCCAGCCGTCGGGGCCGCGCCGGTGCAGCGCGGCGGTCATGGCGCTGACGGCGTCGGTGTCGGCCGGCGTCCCGTCGAAGGTCATCTCGCCCGCGATTCCGCACACCGCGCGCTCCTCTCATCGCAGGATCCAGGTGTCCTTCGCGCCCCCGCCG